>JABJCF010000297.1 GCA_018665625.1 Nitrospina sp.
ATCTTGCTATAGCCAAACTTGCGGTGAAGGAAGAGCGCAAATTGAAATCGCCAGTTAAATTGCAGAATTTTTTTTGAAGATTTCTGATAACCGGCATTCTCAGTTTGCAAACCATCCTGCATGTCTTCCACCTGTGCTAAAAGACGACGGACAATATAGGTTGATATATAACCTTCCTCAAATAGTTTCAAATACGCCGTTTTCTCAAGTGCGCATAAATCAAAAAAGCCTACTCGAATCCAATCCTCTTCAGAGAGCTCTTTCGACTGAGACAGTAAAACATCTACCTTCTCTTCATCCTTCCGGTAGTGCTTCAAGATTTCATCGTGCAATTCAGGTTTAATGTCGTAATCGCGAGCCTTGCTTCTCAGGGAATTTTGAATTTTAGTCAACGAATGTTTCAGGGCTCTGCTTTTAATAATTTGATCAACAGGATCAAGCTGATCTAATCCGAACAGTTTCAGCACGGCTCCCATTGTTGTGGCGTTAAATAGAAGTGTGAATAAAACAAAGCCTGTGACCAGAACTCCAATGAACCTTTGTATTTCTTCAGCGAATGATGCGTTTTCCATAACGGATAACGCCAGCGCCAAAGAAACGGCACCTCTAAGTCCACCCCATAGCATGACCCCTTTATAAGCATTGTTGATTTTTGCAGCACCCGGTCTTCTTTCAAACAAGGGAAGCATGCCAAAAAGGATTAGTGCGCGTGCCACGAAGGCTGCCAGAACAAGTATGGCAAGCAAAAGCCCTTCAACCAGGCTGATATTTTCCATTATTTTGGGAACCACCATTCCCACCAGAACAAAGATGACGGAGTTCGCCCAGAAAGCAAAATGGTCCCAGGTCTCATGCAATTTCTTCCAGGTTTCGGGAGAAAGGGTGGCATGACCAAACGAACCCACAACCAGAGCCGCACCGACTACCGCCATGACCCCTGAAACATGGAGATAATGTTCTGCAAGAATGAAAGAAAAATAAGCCAGCGACAAGGTGAGCGTGATCTGAACGAGCGGATACTTTCCCATTCGCGACATTACGGTACAGAAACTGTAGCCCATTACCAATCCGACAAGAATTCCGAATAGGAACACTTTGAAAAAAGATTGCACTCCAGAAAAAATATTTAAATCGGAATCTCCTGTCAACATGGCAGTTAAAATTCCAAATAGAACGATTGCGGTCGCATCGTTAAAAAGGCTTTCGCCTTCCACCAGCACCGACAATCTTTTCGGAGCCTGCAACTCTTTAAAGATAGCCATGACTGCCACCGGATCGGTGGCCGACACAATGGCTCCCAATAGCAGGCAAACAATCAGCGAAACACCTGATATCCAGTGCAGCGCATAACCCACCAGGAAAGCTGAAATTAGAAGTCCGATGATCGCAAGCAGAAGAATAGGACCGATGTCATCCATCAGCCGATGCGAGTCGATTCCCAATGCGGCTTCAAAAACCAAAACAGGAAGAAAAATGAAAAGAACAGCGTCTGAAGAAATACGGAACGAACTCAGGCTGGCCAGAAAATCGTGAAGGATACCCATATGCTGCAGGTCCATTCCCCATTCCGCGGAATAACCCAGGAAACAGCCTATTACTGCCAATAAGACGGTATATGGGATATTAAGACGATGGGAAGCGGGATACATCAGGGCAGCCAGCCCTAACAAACCACTTAAACCTAATACGGGTAACCAGATAGGATCCAAGGGATCTCCTGTAGTGCAGGTTTACCTTATACTTTTAAGATAGTTTGGCAATATTCGTTCGTCAACCGTCTATATAAAATTAGCGCACGAAAAAAATTAAAAAATCAAATTTGAGGGAATATTTTGATTCTTGCTAATTTGAAAAATATCTCATAAATTAGAAGAGTCTGATAAATTCACAGGTCTAGCGCATGACCCAGGGAATACGGTTTGGAGATTTCGTAAGGGAAGTCAGCCTTAAACAGAACTATATTTCCTATAATGCTCTTACCCCGCCGGTAAAACTCGATGAAGCGGGTAACGAGATCCCTTACCAACCTGCAAAACTTCAACTACGCGGCATCGATATTTATCGCCTTCTAGGGCCCTATGTTGGAACCCGCCTGGTCAATCAGATAAAAGCCGTCGTTCCATTGGCTGCATACCTTTTTCTTTTCCAGATCCTTATTCTTCGCCAGAGTGTTCTTGATCATTGGGTGATTTCTGCCGGATTGATCGCCGTCATTTTGGGGCTGATGATTTTTATGGAAGGATTGAAATTAGGGTTGATGCCGTTCGGCGAGATTATAGGACACACGCTGCCTAAAAAATCCAAGTTGGGCGTGGTGCTATTGATTGCTTTTTTATTGGGTATTGGTGTGACGTTTGCCGAACCGGCAATCGGAGCACTGCAAGCAGTCGGTTCCATTGTGGATGTGAACAAAGCCCCTTATCTTTATACTTTGTTGAACAACTGGACAGGCGCTCTGGTTCTGGTAGTAGGAATGGGCGTGGGATTGGCAGCTGTTCTCGGCACCTTACGTTTTCTAAACGGCTGGAGCCTTAAGCCAATGATCTTTATAACTTTGATTCCCACCCTTGCCTTGACTGTCTTTTGCATGTTTGATCCGGAATTGAACAAAATTCTGGGCCTTGCCTGGGATTGCGGGGCAGTGACTACAGGGCCGGTTACCGTACCCTTAGTGCTTTCGCTTGGAATTGGAATTGCCTCCGCCGCAGGAAAAGGCAACTCCTCCCTTTCTGGATTTGGAATTGTGACGCTTGCTTCTCTTTTTCCCATCATCGGCGTTATGGGTCTCGCAATCTATGTTGCCTCGACGGTCAGCCCCGAGGCCATCATCCAGGCCGCTCAGGTCGTGGTAACGCAATCGAGTGGAGGCTGGTTGCAGCAAACACCCTATGTGGAAATTATTTCGGGGGTCCAATCCATCGTTCCTCTGGTGCTATTTTTATTTCTGGTTCTAAAGGTGCTATTAAAGGAAAAGATTCCTGAACCCGGAATTCTTTTTTATGGGCTTTGTCTTTCTGTTCTAGGAATGATCATATTTAATATTGGGTTGAGCTATGGTCTGGCTAAATTGGGAAGCCAGTCAGGTAGTTTTGTGCCTGCAGCATTTGCGCCGATAGAAAATGTTGAAGGCTCTCCTTTGTACGTTTATGCCGTCGGAGTTTTTATTGCCGTATTCTTTGCCTGGATACTCGGTTTCGGAGCCACCCTGGCGGAGCCCGCATTAAATGCTTTAGGTCAAACCGTGGAAAACCTTACTAACGGAGCGTTTAAAAAAAGCATGCTCATGTATGCCGTTTCCATCGGTGTTGGATTCGGAATCAGCCTCGGAGTCCTGAAAATAATTTTCGAAATACCCATTGCCTATCTTCTTTTACCCGGTTACACATTAGGGGTCGTGCTTACCGCTTTTTCCACAGAGGAGTTTGTGAACGTGGCGTGGGATAGCGCAGGTGTGACCACCGGACCGGTGACCGTTCCGCTTGTGCTGGCTATGGGTTTGGGTTTTGGCAACGCCGTCAGTGCCATCGAAGGTTTCGGCATTTTATCTATGGCATCCATCTGCCCCATCCTGTCTGTTTTGATTACTGGTATTTGGGTTCAATTTAAAAAACGACAAGCGGACATACACCGTATAGAAATTTTAAAAGGCCAGGAGGGAGTCGCATGATTCAAAGAGAAATTACGGTCTTAACAGATATTGTGTTGATTACCTGTATCGTACAACGAGGAGTGGCAGATGACATCATCCAAGCCGCACGCGAGGCCGGCGCACAGAGGGAGCCACCGTTTATTTTGCTCGCGGCATGGGCATAAGAGAACGCCTTGGGATTTTGGGGGTTTCAGTTGAAGTAGAAAAAGAAGTCATTGAAATTGTGGTGTCCAAAGAACAGGTAGAAAGAGTTTTCGAGAGAATGTATCTTGCCGGAAATCTGGATACTCCCGGCATGGGAATCATGTACATCACGCCTCTCGATAAAGCAGCTACTTTCATTCCCCCTGAAGTTTTGAAAAAATTCTCATAACGGCAATAACTCATGGAAAATAAAACGATCAAAAAAGAAAAACGCATTACTTGTTTTTTGCCCAAAGGAGAAGGAATAAAAATTGTTGAAATGCTTCATGTAGAAAAAAATATAGACACAACCAATGTTCATTCAGGAAGAGGGTTGAGAACGGTTGCTAGCGTTAAAGATTATGGCGCCTGGTCGGAGCAGGATATCTTAACGGTAATCATAGATGCAGACCGCGCCAAAGAAATCTTTGAGTATATTTTTTTCCAAGGAGAGCTCAATAAACCGGGCGGGGGGTTTATTTTCCAGGCAGACGTACAACGATCCACATCCTTTTGCCTACCAGAGATTGAGGCAAGTGAATAAATGCCCTCCTTACCAAAATATTTCCTTAAAATTTAAATATTAAATCCGACTGAAATTTTTGCTGCTCGTCAATAGCGCCTCTTTCCTGCTGAGTATTGTAATAGGTAAGAGTCAGCTTAATCCCTTTTCGCAGCCCCATAGACCCAGACACTTTTACACCGCGACCATTGTTCCTCCCACCCTGGAAATCAGAATCTGCCAATGCATCCAACACGGCTTCCGTTTGCACCACCCGGTATAACAATTTGATATCCCAATCTGCAAACTTCTGCCCAGACTTGCCATAGGCGAACCCTGCATGCCAGGCGGCATCCAAATCAGGCTGACCCGGCGCCAAAGCACCTGTATTTTTCGCATATTCAGCAAAAAACTTGAGCGGCTTGCCATAGGCCGAACCAGACCACATGCCCATTAGATCTACCACTTTTACTTCGGAAAGCGTGTTGTTCGACGCAGTTCCTCCGGTGGGAGCAGTAACCGGATCTTCATGATCTGCATAATCGTAGTAAGCCAGAGCCACACTGAATTTACCAAGACCCGTTTGTTGCTCAAGAATTCCCTGATATGCAAAAAGTTTAATATCATCTCCCGGATTGATTTCATCAATGATGAACTGGCCTAGAATTAATTTCAAGTTTGTGTTTCCCATTTTATGAGAAAACTGCTCAGCGATTCCTTCCACATTGACATCCCCATCCCAGATCAATTGCGACTTCCTAAATGGAACCGGGAATTTGCCTGCCTGTAAAACGAAAGGTTTCGGCGTCCATTTGAAAAAAGCACGGTCAAGGTTGAAAGATTTATTCCCAAAACCACTATCAAGAGTCGCGTTCGACGAAGTCGCGCTACCAAGAGTTCCGGTTACAATGCGGAATCCAATATCCAAATCTTCGTACAGATGAACGGTGGACCCCAAGCGGAAACGAAGACGCAATTGGTTTCGATCCAAAGTATTGGCCACAGCCTGATCTCTTTGGTCATGCTGATAGCGCAAGCGGAAATCGCCCTTCCAGGAAAATCTTTCAAAGGCGTCTAAAATTGCGAATTTTGATTTATATTTATCTTCGAAAACCCGCATTGCCCGTTCGTAATCTTTTTCATTTGCAAAAGCTGTAGCGCCAGAAATCATCCAAAAAAGGATCACGAAAATAAAAAAAGGTTTGGTGAAAGGTTTGAGCATCAATAACTCCTGAGCAGATCTAAATATTTTCACTATCGTGAACCATTCGTATGGCCTTGATAAAAGCAAAAATCGATTGGCCGGGTTGCAGATTTAAATTAGATAAAGACTTTCGAGTGATCGTGGCAAGAAGCGGGCGGCCTGCATCCAGTTCTATATCTACAGAATATCCCACGTTTTTTCCAATCTTTTTTACTTTTGTTTTTAAAATATTTAAGACGCTCGTCAATCCTTCTGGGGGTTGGGTGGCTAAACTTACGTCTTTGGAATGGATGTGTACTCGAAGTTCCTGTCCGGGATTGATATTCTGAATGGGCACACTCAACTCCTGCCCCATAAAATCCAGCCGAGTAATTCCAAACTCAGTATCGTGCTCTAAAACGGTGGTGTCAAGCACCGCACCGGAATGCTGGTCGCCAATAGCATCACGCAAATGGATGTCGGAAAAAACTTTTTCTACCGGACCGCAATCCACTACTTTTCCGTTTTTTAAAATTACCATGGTATCGACAAGTTGCAATACCTCGCTCATTGAATGGGTGACATAAATAATGGGAATTGAAAGTTCTTTTTCTATTTTTCGAATGAATGGAATGATTTCGGTCTTTCTTTGAGTATCTAAAGCGGCGAGAGGTTCATCCATTAAAAGAATCTGCGGGCTGGTAAGCAAAGCCCGACCCAATGCGACTCGTTGTTTTTCTCCGCCTGATAATTTTTCGATGCCGCGCTGCAAAAGATTTTCCAACGCCAGCACACGCACCACTTCTTCAAGATGAAGTTTCCGTAAACCCAAAGGCGTACGCTTATATCCATATAAAAGATTTTCACGAACATTTAAATGAGGAAAAAGACGGGCCTCCTGAAATACCATACCGATCGCCCGTTTGTTAACCGGGATGAAAACATTCTCATCCTGCCAAACCTTTCCGGCAATTTCCATACGTCCCGATTTTTCCAATCCCGCAAGACAACGCAGCAAGGTGGTTTTTCCTGAACCCGATGGGCCAAACACAACCGTGATTCCCGATGCAGGAAGTTTCAAATCTACATCGAGATTAAAACCCGGGTAGTCGACCTTAAAAGCTGCTTTTAAAAATTCAGTCATGAAACATGTACCGGCAATTTTTTATTAATGGAATAAACCATGACCAAAACCAGAAAAGAAAACAATAACAGGCTTGCCGAAAGTATATGTGCCTGCGTGTATTCTAAAACTTCGACACGATCATAAATTTCTATGGATATAACTTTCGTTTTTCCCGGGATATTTCCTCCAACCATCAAAACCACGCCGAACTCTCCCAAAGTATGGGCAAAACCTAAAACCGTTGCGGTAAGGTAACCCCGTCGAGACAGGGGGAGAATTACCGAAAAAAAGGCATCCCACCTCGATGCCCCCAAAGAAGCGGCGGTCTCCAAAGGAACATTGCCAAGCGATTCAAAATTACTTTGTAAAGGTTGCACTACAAACGGAAGCGAATAAAGAGTTGAGGCAAAAACCAAACCTGCAAAAGTAAACGACAGGGGAGCACCTGTTAAAGCTTGAACAGGCCCTCCAATCCACCCATTCGGACCCAGCATGATCAGCAAGTAAAATCCTAATACGGTGGGTGGCAATACTAAAGGCAGGGCAACAACAGCTTCTATCCCAACACGCATTTTTGATTGGGTATGCGCCAACCACCAGGCCATGGGAGTTCCTATTACTAATAGAATCACCACCGTAACTCCTGCCAGTTGTAAGGTAAGCCAGACAGGACCAAAATCGAGCGAGTTTAATTCCATTTTTTTGTTCTATAAATGTTCAAGGGAATAACCATAACTTTCTATTATTTTTTGTATTCTTTTACTTTTCAAAAAAAGCAAAAATTCCAGGGCCGCTTTGTTTGTCTTTGCGCGTTTTAATAATAGGGCCTGTTGCCGGATAGGGTCGTGCCAGTCAGAAGGAACGGTCCACGAATAACCCTTGAGTTGTCCGTGGTTTCTGTTTAATTGAGAAAGGGCTATGAAACCTATTTCCGCATTTCCGGTCACCAGAAACTGAAAGGTTTGTGAAATATTTTCTCCACGAACCAGCCGATGTTGATTTTGTTTCCAAAAACCCTTTTTCCTTAAAACCTGTTCAGCGGCTTTTCCATAAGGAGCTGTTTTTGGATTAGCGATTGCCAGATAGCGAAAATTTTTCTGATTTAAAATTTGCAAATCGTTTCTCAAAAAAAGTGTGGAATCGGCACTCCATAGAGCCAATCTACCCACCGCATAAGTGAAACGGGACCCTGGAACACCTATTCCATCTTTTTCCAGAAGTTCAGGTCGCAAAGAATCCGCTGCCAGCAAAACATCGAAAGGGGCTCCCTGCTTGATTTGGGCATAGAGCTTTCCTGTCGACCCCGAAATCACCACCACCTTGTCCCCGGTTAAACTTTCAAATTCTCCAGACAATTTTTTCAATGGCAAAAGGAAGTTGGAAGCCACCGCAACTCTAACTTCACGAGCCTCTAATTTCTGGCCAACAAAAAGAAAGAACACCAACAATACCGCACCAACTATTCCAGACCTACCACCAAGCATACAATCCCTCGTTATGTTTTTAAAAATATAGCGCTACATCGTTATATATCAAAAAACATAATGCCTGTCAAATTTACCTGTAACAGATTTTTAAACTCCCAATGGATAGGGTGTCACAATCGCTCTATTCATTTGGGCAAAAAAGAGGAGTTCCATTGGGAGATGAGCCACCTAACCCTGGGAAATTCAAAAAAATCACCAAAAAATTCATTTTTTTTGCATTAGAGGCTAAAGTTTTAAAGTTTTCTGCCGAAGAGACCACCACGTAGAGGTGTGCCAATAATTAGGAATTTGACATGGAAGTTCAAGTTATTCAGGCCCGTCCCCAGCTTGTATTTGCTGGAAATTCAGGACGTTGCGAGGATTGCGAGGAAGAAGAACGGCAAGATGCTCTTCAGGAAGACATCACCCAGGACCGGGTCAATCTTTCCCAGGCATCTTTAAAACTCGCCGAAAATTCTAATTCTGGAGAATCCAACTCCGGGAACGCAGAAAATGATCTGACAACAGAAAACGGGGATGATGAAAACACAGGTTCTCAGTCCGCCGGGCCTAAAACCGAACTGCAGTTATCAGAGGAAGAGAGACGCATACTCAATGAACTAAAGGCAAGAGACGCTGAAGTTCGCGCACATGAAGCCGCACATTTAGCCGCTGCTGGACCTTATGCAAACGGGGCTCCAACTTTTGAGTTTCAAACAGGGCCTGATGGA
>JABJCF010000298.1 GCA_018665625.1 Nitrospina sp.
CCATATCCGCCAAACCAACCCAGTAGCTTTTGAGCGCCATGGGGGAACATAACGATTCCCAGCATCACGCGAATTATTAAGTTGCTGATGTTTTCATCTGTTTTAAAAAATGCCTTCATAATATTATCCTTTTTATCAATTTCGGTACAATGGGTAGCTTACTTGGGAAGGAACTTCAAGAGCAGCCAAGCGAAAAGTGGAGTCTGCATGAATTGAAATCCTGCCTTTTTGTTTTGCATGAATCAGAGCAAAGTCTTTTTTGTTGATATAATATTTAGTTCCATTCTGAATATCGAACACCATACCTTTGCCGGAAATAACTACTAAGGCCAGGGTTTTTCCTTGATTGAGGGTGTGTTGAAATGCATGGCCATCTTCAATGGAGATGTCTTTCAAGGTTGCATCAGATTGAAGAAGAATCGGTGATCCTTTTCCAAGAATAATCTTTGCAGCTGCGCCTTCGGTTTTTTCGATTAAAAAGTCCTCATGTTTGAATTCGTGATAGGTGGGTTTCCTATAAAGCGCTTTTTGAACTCCTGGGTCGAACCATATTTGAAAAAAATCATTGAGTTCCCCAACTGTTTCTTCTTCGTGAGAAATTCCTGACCCGGCCTGCATAACTTGAGCGCCTCCGGCTTTTACTCGGCTTCGGTTTCCTAGTGTATCGAAATGTCCGATTTCTCCCTCCAGAGCGTAGCTCATGATTTCAAAAGCCTGGTGCGGGTGAAGGCCGATTTTCCCATAACCTTTTGCTGTGGCCCAGGCCCAGTAAAATAGGGGGCCCAAATTTTTAATTGCCGGGCCTTCATGCGGAAAACCGACGGGTTTGGTTTCGGTGATACGACCGCCATCAAACTGACCGACTGCCTGAGCCTCGGGTGGATAAATTTTAAATTCCAGGGGTTTGATATCTTCTTTCATGACGCAGTTCCTTTTGCTAGTGCAACAAAACTTCTTTATTTCGTAAAATTAATTTCTAATTGGTGTCCATCTGGATCGCGAAAATATATGGACACACTTTTACCCCAGTCCCGTGGCTTGCCATCAACCACTACTCCACTTGCGTCAAGCGCTTGTAAGGTTTGGTCGAACTGATTATAGGGGGCGCCAAATGCGAAATGCAGATATCCGTCATCAGTCATGGTTTTGTGGGCTGCTTCAAGGTCCAGTTCAGGTGATTCAAATAAGGCAATGGCAACATTACCCGCATCCACTTCAATATGTTTTAACCCGGCTTTCGTTTCCGTTCTGTGGATGACGGGGAATCCTAAAACTTGAGTGTAAAAATTTTCGGCGCGCTCCATAGTTTTAACATTTATGGCAAAGTGGTTAATTCCTTCGAGCTCAATCTTTGCGTCTTGCACTTTTGTTTTGTTGGTCATTCTATTTTTCCCTTCTTTCATTCGAGTTCACGATATAGATCTTTCCCATTCATATAGCAGAGATTGTGCCAAATCTGTTGAGCGACATAATGTATTACTTTTAATACGTTTAATTGATTTTTGGAGATTTAGAAATTTACTACTCAAAATGGTTAATTACTGTTTTAAGTAGTTATTCTACTCAAATTCGTATAATATTGACCTGAATTTAAAATTCTTTGAGTGCCATTATGGGAAAAGATATTAAAAAAGAAAGATCATTGGAGCTCGCTCAATTCACAATACAGCGGTCAGCCGATGTAATAATTTTTAATGATTCTGAGGGCGTTATTCTGAAGGCAAATGATTCGGCCTGTAAGCGTCTTGGTTATTCAGAAGATGAATTGATAGGTCTCACAATTCAGGACATCGACCCTGATTCAAACAAAAAAACCTGGAAGAAGTTTTGGAAAGATCTGAGGAAAGATAGAAATGTTTCTTTTGAGGCCCGACACCAAACCAGAAAGGGTGCCATTATCCCAGTGGACGTCAGCGTAAACTTTGTGGAATTTGATGGTAAAGAATATGCGGTGGGGTTTGGTCGCGATATTTCAGCGCGAAAAAAAATGGAAGAGGAAAAAGCCTGTGCCTTTGACGAAATTCAACGTCTAAGAAAACAATTAGAGTTGGAAAATGAATACCTCAACGAAGAGGTAGGAGAACTTCAATCTTTTGGCGGGATCATTGGTCAAAGTCCTTCGCTCCAAACAATTTTGAAACAAATCGACATGGTTGCCACCACGGATGCGAATGTTTTGATTTCTGGGGAATCCGGTACAGGCAAAGAGCTCATTGCAAATGAAATCCATAAACGCAGTCCAAGGTCCAAACGACCTTTGATCAGGGTGAATTGCGCTTCGGTTCCCCGTGAACTTTATGAGAGTGAATTTTTTGGTCATGTGAAGGGGGCATTTACCGGCGCAATCAAAGATCGAGTAGGACGTTTTGAGCTTGCAGATGAGGGGACGCTTTTTCTAGACGAAGTGGGAGAAATCCCTTTAGACCTGCAAAGCAAATTACTTAGGGTTCTTCAAGAGGGAACCTTTGAGCGTGTGGGAGATGAAAAAACCCAAAAATCCAATGTAAGGGTGATTGCAGCCACCAATAGAAATTTAAAGAATGAAGTAGCTAAAGGGAATTTCAGGGAAGATTTGTTTTATCGCCTAAATGTTTTTCCTTTGGAAGTTTCTCCATTGAGGGAAAGAAAAATCGATATACCTTTGCTGGCCGTACATTTTTTCAAACGTGCTGAGAAAAAATTCAATCGGACTGGAATAAATCTGTCAAAAGCCAACTTGATTCATATGGAAAACTATTCCTGGCCGGGAAACATCCGTGAACTTCAAAATGTGATCGAGAGGGCGATGATCATTTCAAGATCAGGAAGACTGATTCTAGATTTGCCCGAAACCCCTGTCAGTAAAAAGTTTCTGAAACAGAAAAATTCAAGTTATGAGATTCAAAAGCCTAACAGCATATCTACTTTCGCAGAGATCAAACAATTTGAAAAGGAGAATATATTAAAAGCTCTCAATCAGACCAAGTGGAAAATTTTTGGGATAGGGGGTGCTGCGGAGTTATTGGGAGTTCCCCCCACTACTCTGACAACAAGAATTCAAAGGATGGGACTGAAGGATTATAGGACCATTTAAAAATAAGATTAGGCCGGTTTTAATTTTCTTTTAGAATCTGGTTGACTACAGGGGACTCGAGGATTTTTGGGTTCCCTTTCGCCAGTATTCTAGCTTGCTTGAAGTGTTTAATAGCCCTTTTCTTTTTGTTTTCGTTCCACAATGCTAACCCCAGATTAAAATGGATCTCTCCTGAAGTGGGATCGGCAAAATTTGCCTGATTAAATTGCAAAAGGGCATCCATATTTCTTCCGGCTTCAAAATGTTCGATCCCTATGTCATTTCGCATTTTTGCTGATGGCTCAGCACCAATCCGTAGAGTCAAAGGGTGCTCGTCTATATTGGTGCAGCTGATTACTAATAAAAGAGTCACCAGGACCAATAAAGAATTTAAAATCTTCCAATTGTTAAAATAGTAATTAA
>JABJCF010000299.1 GCA_018665625.1 Nitrospina sp.
AGGAAAACCAAATGTGGGTATATGAATTTTTTCATGTGATCGTCGGAATTTTGTGGATAGGCTTGTTATATTTCTTCAACCTGGTTCAAGTGCAGTCCATGCCAAAAATGGTTGAAGCAGGCGCGGCAAAACCTTATACGCAGATCATTCTGCCAAAAGCCTTGTTCCTTTTCCGCCATGCCGCATTGTGGACGGTTATCACAGGAATAGCCTATTACATGGCTGGCCGTCATGTTGTACAGGGAATTCCCAGTGGTGAAATCATGGTTGGTATGTTGCTCGGTATCATCATGGCAGGAAACGTTTGGTTCATCATTTGGCCGAATCAGAAAAAGATTATTGCGGGAGAACTTGAAGGCGATGCTCTGAACAAAGCAAAAAGAATGGCATTTCTCGCCAGCCGCACCAACGCATGGCTCTCCATCCCCATGCTGATCGGAATGATTTCCGCAAATCACGGCGGCATCATGTTCTAACTGGTTAACGCCAGAAGCAATAGAAAATACAAAAGGCTCGTCCCACGTCAAGGGGGACGAGCCTTTTTTTATAATTCGCCCGAATGTGATGCTTTTCTGCTTTACGGGTTATAGACCTATTTCCAGTGGCGGTCCGCCACTGGCCCCACGCCGAGTGGCTACTCTATAGTCAATGCTTCCATCGGGTCGAGTTTAGAGGCTTTGATGGCGGGGAACACACCGAACACAACACCGATCAACGCGCAAACCCAACTCGCCGTCCAGATCGAATCTTGATCCAGCAATAAAGTCCACTCTCCCCAATGGGTCAATCCTAATGTCAGCCCAACACCCAGAACGATGCCAAAACCCCCTCCCAAAAACCCTATGATGAGAGACTCATACAAAAACTGACGAATAATGTCGCGTCTTGTTGCGCCTACCGCTCTTCTAATCCCGATCTCTTTGGTCCGCTCTTTTACAGAAATCAACATCACAGCAAGAATTCCTATTCCCCCTACCAGAAGTGAAATTGCCGCCACACCCACAATCAGCTTGGTAAACAGTTCTGAGGTTTCGCGTTTCATCTCTTCCATATCCAATTGACTGACCAGAGTAAAATCATCTTCCCTTTCATCAACCAACTTATGACTTTCGCGAAGGACTTCGCGGATTTTTTCAGAGGCTTTGGCGATATTTTCACGACTGGAAATTTTCACAAAGATACGACTGACATGTCTCTGGTTTACAATCCGCCGCATTAATGTCGGTAAGGGAATAAGAATTAAATCATCTTGATCCAACCCGTTGGTATCGACACCTTTCGCTTCAAAAACTCCAATGATTTTAAAAGGGATGAAATGGACTTTAACCACTTGCCCGACAGGGTCTTCTTCACCAAAGAGATTTTTAACCGCAGTTTTTCCTATCACTGCGACCCTACTGGCCGTTTTCAAATCCTTTTCAGAGAACATCTCTCCTTTTTCTATGCGGTACCCTCTAATCAAAGGGAAATCGAGAGTGGAACCGGTGATGCTGGTTTCGGCTGCGTTGTTGTCGAATTTTGCGTTCATGCGCTTTTCTTCAAATGGCGCCACCAATTCGACTTCTTCAATTTCATCTTCTATAAGCCTGGCATCATGCGGCGAAAGGGTAATCACGTTTCCCGATAACCGCAATCTGCCACCGCGCCGTTTCATTTCACCAGCGGTTATCGTGACCATGTTCTCCCCCATCCCGGCGATAATATCCATCACCTCCTGCTGCGAACCTTTTCCGATAGCCACCATGACAATGACAGAAGCAATGCCTATTAAAATTCCTAAAGATGCAAGAAAGGTGCGAGTCTTATGCGCGAGGAGTGCGGTGACGGCAATGGCGAATGAAGAAAAAAGGTTCATGACAATTTTCAGGCGCGAATCGACTCTTCAGGGCTCATCAACGCAGCTTTACGCGCAGGATGAATCCCAAAAATAAGACCGATCAATGTACAAAAAACAAACGAAAGCACAAAAGGTTCCCAGGTAACCTGAACAGGTAGAATGTCGAACCGGTTTAATCCAAAAGATATACTCAATCCCAAACCTATACCCAGAATACCTCCGAGTAATGAAACAAGAACCGACTCAAATAAAAACTGCAAGGTGATATCAGATTTTCTGGCTCCGAAACATCGGCGAATTCCAATTTCTCGAACTCGCTCACGAATTGAAACCAGAAGAATATTCATTATCACAACGCCTCCAACCAGGAGAGAAACGGTGGATATTAATATCAGCATACGGTTCATAGCTTGCGCAGATTCTGTGACCCATTCCATAATCCCTTCGGGAGTCACAAAGCGAAAATCATCTTCAGAGAGAATTGAAAGATTATGATTCCTTCGCAATACTTGCTTCACCGCTTCCATAGTTTCAGGAACCTGGGAAGCATCCAGCGTCACGACTTTAATACTGTGCAGATGTGTTTCACGAGTCAATCGAGCCATGGAGGTGGTAAGGGGAATCAAAGCCCGATCATCGGGATCATAACCACTTTCGGTCAAACCCTTTTCCTGGAGCAGTCCAATAACTTCATAGAAATTATTTTGTAGTCGCACCATTTTTCCAATGGGATCTTCACCGTTAAATAATTTTCGTACAGGGGTTGCACCCAGAACCACCACTTTCTTTTTCCGATCCAGATCGGAATCGGATAAGAACACTCCGTCAACAACATGCCATCCTCGCGCCCGTTGCCAGTCGGGTGTCACACCATAAACCCGAGTACTGGTGAACTCTTTTTTATTGATTATCTGCATACGTTTTCTTTGGCGTGGAACAACCAGCCGCACCGTTGGCAGTGCAAGCAGGTCCTCCGCATCCTCCAACGACATACTTGTAGTGTTTTTAGATCGACTGAAAAACATTTGGCCCGCTCCCGCCATAACGGAAAAAGATTCCGGCCCAAACCCAAGGTTGGCAATGCGGTCCAACACTTTCACTTTAATTCCAAAACCTATGGCCACAATAACCGTAAGAGAAGCGATTCCGATCATCACTCCGACCGTCATGAGCAAAGTGTTGCCACGGTTGAGCCGCAACCCCCTTATTGCTTGTCTAAAGTTTTTAAAAATTCTCATAACTTGTCTTTAGATTATGTTGGAGAAATTTCAGAAGACGGCTTCTTAGTATCGGATGCTATTTCTCCATCACGAATAGAAAGGATACGATCCGCATGTTCGGCAACTTCCGAATCGTGGGTGATGAGGACTATGGTTTTTCCTTCTTTCACCAGGCTATCAAAAGTTTTCATTGTCTCAATTCCATTTCTGGAATCGAGATTCCCAGTAGGCTCGTCCGCAAGAATGATAGGGGGATTATTTATCAAAGACCGTGCGATTGTTACCCGTTGTTGCTCACCGCCTGACAATTGCCCGGGGGTATGATGCAACCTATGCTCTAGCCCTACTTTTGCTAGAACTTCACGTGCGCGATCTTTTATATTGGGTGGGGGTTTCCGCGAATAAACGAGAGGAAGAATGACATTGTCCAATGCCGTTACGCCCGGCAACAAATGAAAAGCTTGAAACACAAATCCTATTTTTTCGTTTCGGACTCTTGAAAGCTTTCGGTCACTCAGCTTTCCAACCTCTTCTCCGTCGAGAATATACTCGCCGCTGGTCGGTTGCGAAAGGCAACCCGCAATAGCCATGAGAGTACTTTTTCCTGCGCCCGAAGGACCGATGATACTTACATAGTCACCTTCATTGATGTGAAGCGTGATGTTTTTTAAAACCTGTGTCTCAAAACCAATATTGCGGTAGCTTTTGCAAATGGAATTCATTTCAATGAGACTCACCGGCGGCGTCTCCTTTTTTTCTTTTTGGATATCGGTTTGTTGGGGATTCCTACCTGCTCCCCCTCTTCAAGACCGGAGATAACTTCGATGACCTTATCTTCGCGCCACCCCAACTCAATGGGCCTGTCTACCAGTTTACCGTCAACCTGCATTACGGTGAAAGTTTTCTTACCTTGCCTTTTGACTGCGGCTTTAGGAATCGTCAATGCTTTCTTTCGGGTTCCCGTTGTCACCACGACATTGGCTGTCATTTCAGGGCGTAATTTGCCAATGTTATTTTTTTCAATATCCAGAATGACTTCATAATTCACCACATTGTCTTTAATGACGGCTTTGGGATGAATTTCGCGAACCTTTCCCTTGAAGAATTTTTCTGAATAAGTATCGACGGTAAACAAGGCTCGCTGCCCCACCTTTATCCGACCAATATCCGTTTCATCTACGAAAACCGTTACTTCCAATTTTCTAAGGTCGATCAAAGTAATAAATGTAGGGGCGCTCATGCTGGCTACTACCGTTTCACCTTCCTGCGTCGATACGAATGCGACAATGCCATCTATAGGAGCGGTGATGGTAGCGTAAGTAAGTTGGATATCTTCGACTTCAAGGTTTGCACTAGCCCGGTCGACCATTGCTTGAGCCAGTCGGCTATCATTTTCCAATTGGCTTTGTTCGAGTTTTATCTCTTCTTTCGCAAGATTTATTTGAGCTTTTAACACCTCCAACCGCTCTGCCGCCTGGTCTACTACCGTATCTGCGATGAAACCTTTTTCATTTAGTTCGAGATTTCTTTCCAGAGTCTTGTCGGCGAGCTTGAGTTGCACCTGCAACTCTTCGAGCTCGGCATGGGCTTTATTTATTTCAAGCGGTCCTTCGGCAAGAATTTTATCAAGCCGCGCTTTTTCAGCATCGAGGTCAGCCTGAAACCGGGCCACTCGCGAAATTAAATCTTCGTGCTCTATGATGGCAATCATCTCGCCGGCGCGGATGAAGTCGCCGATCTTTACCAGTAGGCTTTTTACCTGACCGGAAATACGAGCACCAATTTTAACTTCGGCACCTGTCTTGAGGGTCACCGTACCCGTGGCTAAAACTTTCTGATGAACATCTTGCCGGGTAACCGGTTTGAATTGGAAATCCT
>JABJCF010000300.1 GCA_018665625.1 Nitrospina sp.
CCATCTGAATTATCACCACGACAGTCACCCGGTACTAAACCCACTACCACACCTGCGTCTTCTGCTGTTCTCCATTGTTTCCAGGACTGGTCGGACTGAGAAGAGCCAAATTGGTAATCTGAGTTTACACCCGCTGCTGCTAAAGACGTTGCTGCTCTAGATCTGATGTTGGTGGCATTTGTGAGAGTCCGATCATGCGCACCCATTTGCATCATGGTCTGTCCTACACCCATTACACTAGAGTCACTTTGGGTATATGCTCCGGGTAGAACTGAATCTGCAGAAGCAATGCTACCGAAACCCAAGAAACCTACGAATGCACTTACTGCTACGAACAAAATTGCCTTTTTCATTATTAACCTCCCCACACTTGATGTTTGGAATAACAACTTTTCACTAACTTATTTACTGGACTACTTAACTTACTAACAAACTAAAACATATTTTTAATTGGCCTTTGATGCCACCAACCTTTTGGATTATTTAGCCCCACATGCACATCCCTAAAATCCTATAATATTGTAGGATTTATTACTCTAAGGATGTCAGAATCTATAACCTTATGACCCGTTTGTCAATAGAAAACCGGGTAAAACTCAAAACTCGAACATTGATAATTTTCAGATGGAGTTAGATTTTTGATGAGTGACTGTAAGTGTTTTAATTATATAGGTTTAGAGTGTCTTTGGGGTGAGGTGAGGGACGCGTGCCTTGGAGTTATTCAAAAAGATTTTTCCGAGACGCCGATTTTGCTAAATAAAACTTGAGGGTATGAGGAGGCTTGGAATTATATTTTTGAATACGTATAATAGGTTTTTAATAACTCGTACTCTTTCCCCAAATATTTAATTCTCTGTATGACCTCTAAAAAACTTTTCACCTTGCAAGAAGCAAATGCATTTGTCCCTCAACTTTTAGACTTGGTCCCTCGAATTCAAAAGCTTTCTACTTCATTGAACAATGATTTCCCCGATATAAAAAATGCCAGGGAAAAAGCTAAATGGAATGGTGGTAGCGAGCAGGGAGTGGACTATCTAAACGCGGTGTTAAAATACAATAACCTCATGCACAAGATTGAGGAGGTGGGGTGCGAAGTTAAAGGGATTCGCGAGGGGCTTATAGATTTTCCTTCAATTAGGGAAGGACGAGAGGTCTATCTTTGTTGGCGAATGCCGGAAACGGAAATTTTATTTTGGCATGATCTTAATACAGGTTTTGCAGGACGAAAACCTATTTAACTTTTGTTCTCTGCGAAAACTTTTCGAACTTCCTTGACGATGGCAGCATTGCCGACAATGGCAGTTCCTTCCTCAATACTTGCTCGATTCCCGGAAAAATTTGCAAACTTACCACCTGCTTCTTGCGCTAGGATTTTGCAGGGTGCGTAATCCCATATCTTTGCGAGCGGGTCCACCATGACATCCACTACACCGCGTATTGCCATAAGGTGACCGAATGCGTCTGGATAGGTTCTAACAATTGCCGCTTCTTTATTTAATCTGTTAAACAATGAGGTGTGTTTTTGCTGGCGAAAACAATACCAGTCGGCCACTGCAACGAAAGCACCCTTAAGTTTTTTTTGTTTTGAAACCTTAAGTGGTTTGCCATTTAGGTAGGCTCCTTTGCCCTTTACCGCCCAGGCTGTTTCCCCAAGTGCGGGAAGTTCGATAATGCCTAGCACGGGTTCGCCTTTATATAGTAATGCCATCATAGTGGCAAAAAGGGGTAGCCCACGAATAAAAGAGCGTGTGCCGTCTACTGGATCAATGGTCCAAACCCAGTCTGCGTTGATATTGTGATTGCCAAATTCTTCTCCAATGATCCCATGCTCAGGAAAATGTCTGGAGAGTTTTTTTCTAATTATCTCTTCAGCATTACGGTCTGCTATTGTTACGGGGCTGGAATCACATTTCAGATCGACTTCATATTGCCCTCGATACCACTTTAAAACCTCGTTTTTTGCTGGTTTCATAAATGATAAGGCTTGGTCTTTAACCTTTATTAGGTCCATTTTCATGTTTTGTCTTTCGTAATCGCCCTTATTAACAGCTATAGGATTATGGAAGTTGAGTTGAAAATAACATTGCTTTAATGTTGGATTAAATTATAATCATCTCTTTGAAAAATTTGTGATTGAACTATTTTCTTGTGATTGCCCATGCGTGATAAAAATTTAATGATAGGTGTAATTTTTTGTTTTGCCATTTCTATAATATTTCTGCTTGTCATAATTTGGGAGATAAAAAAGTCTATCGACCATGACGAGAGAGTACAACAATTGTCAAAAAAAACCAACGATGTGGAGGTTTCAGATAATCGCGATTTTAGCATTTATGAAACTCTGGTTGGCGATGATGGACGAGAAATGGTTTTGATTCCTGAGGGAATTTTTACACGAGGCTCAGACTCAGGCGGGTTCGATGAGAAACCGGCGCAGGAAATTTATCTGGATGCATTTTATATAGACAAATACGAAGTCAGCGTCAAAGAGTACAATAAATATAGAAAAGCAGCCAAATATGTAAAACCTTCGGTGCCTTTTTTTCCAGGGGATCATAAAGTGATGGATGTTCCCAGTCATGCTGTGGTTGGTGTCTCCTGGCACGATTCGGTGAATTATTGTACCTGGGCCGGAAAAAGGCTCCCTACGGAAGCAGAGTGGGAAAAAGCTGCCAGAGGAACGCATGGCCTTAACTTTCCCTGGGGAAATAAAGTCCTACCAAAACGCGCAAACCTGGCCGGTACCGGCGATGGCTACGCGTATATGGGGCCTGTTGGGAAATATCCAATGGGAAGAAGTGTCTATGGGATTTATGACATGGCGGGAAACGTTTCCGAGTGGGTAAGCGATTATTACGATCAGTTTTACTATCAAAGGGCAAATGTAATGAATCCAACCGGCCCTGAAAAGGGTAAAACCCACGTTTTTAAAGGTGGCTCCTGGGATGCGAGGAGTGTGGATATTCGTACTTCAAAAAGATTTGCAGCATCTCCAGGGCGTAAAGACAGTATTGTTGGATTTCGTTGCGCGCGCTCAAAACCAGATGAAAAGTAAAGACACATTTATCTGTTAAATGTCGTCTGTTGAAATTTTTTAAAGTACTGTTTTCGACTTTAATATTTGACCCATGTTGATCCTGCTGTCCAGAGTGGAGAAACTCCGCTGAAACTCCCTTCCCGAATTTGGATTTTCCTGTTTTTTTTCGTATCAGGTGCTACCGGCCTTATCTACGAAGTGGTTTGGACCCGTCTACTTACCCTGATTATGGGCAACACCCATTACTCCATAGCTACCGTTTTGACAGCATTTATGGGTGGGTTGGCTTTAGGAAGTTTCGTGGGTGGAAAAATCATTGACCGAGCTTTTAACCCGCTGGCGGCTTACGCAATTCTAGAAGCGGGGATTGGTATTTATTGTTTGCTCATTCCTTTTCTGATTGATCTCGCTTTTCCCCTTTTCCAGTGGATTTATTTGAACCTCGGAGATTCATACACTCAAACCAGTTTGGTGAGATTTTTGGTTTGCTGTGCACTCTTAATTATTCCAGCGACATTTATGGGGGCAACCCTTCCTATCCTCAGTAAGTTTGTTTCCCGTGATAAAAACTATATAGGGAAAGATGTTGGGACGCTTTATTCCATCAATACCTTTGGCGCGGTAGTGGGTGCCTGGTCTTCGGCTTTTGTTTTTATGCGGCTGTTGGGAGTGCAGGCAACTATAGCGGTTGCTGCAGCTGCGAATATTGGCATCGCGTTGGTTATTTACTTTGTGTTCAAACCCCCTTTAAAGGAGCGGTTGCAATACTCTGAACCTGCATCCCTGGATATTGATAATTCCCTGCAAAAACGCGAACTGCTAATTCTCTTGAGTTTTGCAGTCGCGGGGCTGACTGCTTTGGTTTATCAGGTTGCCTGGACAAGAATTTTGTCTCTACTAATGGGGTCTTCGGTGTATGCCTTCAGCCTCATCCTCACGGTATTTATTTTAGGATTGGCTTTAGGTACCGTGACGGCTTCCCGATTTGTTTCCAAGTTAAATAACTTAGTAGGTGGGTTTGGTTTAATTCAAATAATTATTGGACTGTCCTCATTATCTATTATTCCTCTCTTTGGCCGTATCCCTTTTGTTAATCGATGGGTTTATGAAAACTGGGGGCAGCAATTTGAGATTATGCAAGGTGCTAACTTCTTAACCATTTTCGCGCTTCTTTTCATTCCTACATTTTTCATGGGAGCTCAATTCCCAATTGTGATCAAGATCATGGCGACAAAACTGGAAACAGTGGGCCAAAATGTAGGTCGCACTTATGCGTTCAATACCATCGGTACGATAGTAGGTTCTTTTTTAGCGGGTTTTATTTTGATCCCTGTATTGGGATTGCAGACCACAATTTTGAGTGTTGTTTTTCTAAATGTTCTTTTAGGTATCTGCATTTTGGCTTTTGGATCCCAGCTTAGTTTTAACTGGCGAATGTATTTTTTGCCGGGAGTTTTCATCTTATGTGCATTTCTTGCAAACTCGATTGCTCCCTGGGACAAGTCAGTTATTTCCAGCGGTTCCTTCATGCCTTATCGAATAGGAGATTTAAAGGAAGCGGAGCTAAAGAAAAATAAGATTCTGTTTTTTAAGGAGGGTATGCATACAAC
>JABJCF010000301.1 GCA_018665625.1 Nitrospina sp.
CACCAACTGCCATTTCTGCAATTCATCGGGGTAAACGAGTAGTTGTAGCCGCTGAATGAGGCCATCATTCTCCAGTCCGGTCATCTGCAAAAGGTATGAGGTTAGCTTTGATGGCTGGATGCCGCCAAAAAGGGACAAGCAGAGATTTTCAGTAAAAGTCGTTCCTCGTCCAATCCGGTCTGTTGTATGCGATCCCGTCCCGTCCCATGCTTCAAGAAAAAAAGCCCGATCAGATTCTCTCCCCGGTTTTTCCCAACCAGCCAGCAAACCCACCAGTTCATCCCTGAATAATAGCAAGCCGTTTGGATTTTCGTTCAAAAGCTCTGACAACTTTTCAATGGTGGCATCATTTGACTTATATCGAGTTATTCTCGGTTTTTCGGGTTCATCAAGCTCCAGCATTTCTTTCTTGATGGTATTCATTGGTTTGCAATCCTTCTTGTTACCCGCCGAACTTTTCATTGCAGATTTAAACGCTTCTTTTTTAGCTTGCGATTCCATTTGGTCGATTTCGTATCTTTCCCATTCAGCATTAAAGTTTTTCTTTGCCTCGGCTTCCAATCGTCCCAAAGGCTTTAACGCTTCCATTAAAGAAGGGGTTTTGAGCATTGATGGCCTACCGACAACACCACCCCAGAGATTGGGGATCACAAGCCAATCATCATTCTGTTTTGGCTTGATGCCGCATTTGGTTCCAATCAGGGAACCGCATAAAGCTATAACCGCTGAAGCTACGAAATCTGGAGGGCATTGCATTCTGTGAGACACATCCTTAATCCAATCCCTAAAAGGTTCTGGGACTATTTCCATCGGTAGTGGATCGACGAGGTGAAGTGAATGCCCCAGCGATTCAGGATCGGGCCATTCAATAAAAATATCCGGTTCAATAGTTGGGAGGGATTCTATTTCCTCTTTGGTAGCTAACGGATTTGTTTCCAGCCAGTCACAAATATCGCCACCTATAGGAAGGTTTAGCTTTTCAACGTCAATCCATTTAATTTGAGAGGTAAGTGTTGACAGTTTTTCAGATACAGCCTTCGCATATTTCTGTCCCGGTTCATCATGATCGGGCCAAATGACAACTTCATATCCCTGTAGCGGTTTCCAATTAGCCTTGCCAGCACTCGTTGAGCTACCACTTGTAACTGCATTCAGGCCAAGTTTTCCCAGAGCATCAACCTTTTTTTCTCCCTCAACAATATAAAATTTTCTGCTGCTTTTATCTGGTTCCTGAATATAAAGAGGTTTACCGTTAGGGAACTCAGGTTCTTTCAATTCCCACTTGTCGTTAATGAAGGAAAAAGGAGTAATCCATTTCATATTGTCTTCAGCGTTTGGGTGATCCATTCGGATACGAAATAACATCACACCACTTTCATTGCATCTATACTTATAAAATCCAGTTGGAATATATCCAGACTCTTTTTTCCTTTTAACAAACCAGTTGAGCTTTGCCGCTTTCTTTGCATCCTCAATAGTGGGCTGTTCCTCATTGTTCTTATTAATTCCATTGGCATTGCGGTGTCCATTTCCATTGTTTGATAAAAGATGCGGTGCGTACTTCTCAGCCAAATCCTTCAATGTTTCAGAAAACGAAAGCCCTTTCAATTTTCCATGAAACCAAAAGATGTCTCCACCCTGACCACACCCAAAACATTTAACCCCTTTTTCATTGGCAACCAGATTTGGAGTTTTATGGTCGGGATGAAAAAGGCAGAAATATTTACCTGATCGTGATTCTCCAAGCTGATCGCGGTAATATTGATCAATGGGAATTGCTGCTCTAAGGAGTTCTTTGTCGATGCTCATATTTCTTTCAGCGCCTCCCCATAATGGAGCCAGATAAAATGCGCAATACTGACAGACCAGCTTCTCTCATTTTCATACAGCGAACAGATAAGCCTGTCTATGCACCAGCTTTTAATTACTGGGGCAATACAGGACAAAAAAATGAGCATTTTAATTTTTGCTATCATTTTTAAGCTTCACTTTCACTTGTTAGAATGGGGCTCTGGGTTAGGTAGGCTTCCAAATCCTCAACGCGGTAATAAATTTTTCTTCCAACGCGGTATGCTTTTGGCCCCAGTCCTTGGCTCAGCTTATTAGCAAGGGTTTTTCCATTGAGGCCGGGGAACAAGTCTTCCACTTTGCTACGAGCTACCATCAAAGGCTTTGCCCTACTCGAGTTCTGGATTTCCATGATAACTCCTGCTTGAGATTTGAAAGATCGGGAACCAC
>JABJCF010000302.1 GCA_018665625.1 Nitrospina sp.
ATACTTTCATGTGAAAAATGGAATAAAAAATTTAGAGAAAAATTGAAAACAACGATAATGAACTGTTATTTACTTTCATCTTAGACCAGAGGGTGGAAAGTAAGCAACCTGTAATTGTGTGACTTATAAAGAGAAACAAGTCCTTGCTTGACCGGATTTGAGGAGTTTGCTAATATCCACGCAATCAAGCCACGCCAAGCCCTGGGGAGGACGCCGCGTTATTTTCCTGGGATAATAATGAATTCTCCAAATATGCAGAATACTCAAAAAAAAGTTCACACATTCCTAGAAAAATGGCTCGACAAATCCATAAAGCAGTATGTCGGTGCGATGGATGAAAAAAACAACGGCCACCTCCACGAATTAATCATGGGAGGCATTGAAAAACCGCTTGTTGAGATCGTTTTGAAAGAAACCAATGGCAATCAGACACAAGCTGCAAATATCTTGGGAATAAACCGCAATACCTTGAGAAAGAAGATCGCGGAATACGAAATTACATGCAAGAGCAAGACCTAGCCGTTATCATTCTTGCAGCGGGTAAAGGCACCCGCATGAAGACCCCTCTCGCCAAAGTTCTTATCCCTGTAGCTGGAAAACCCACACTCGAATATGTGCTCAATGTAGCCGAAAGATTAAAACCCTCTAGAACTATTGTTGTTGTGGGGCATCAGGCAGACCGTGTTCAGGAAATGTTTTCTAATCGGAATGTTGAATTTGTGCTCCAAAAAGAACAGCTCGGTACCGGGCACGCAGCTCGCCAAACGGAGACGGCGTTAGCGGGTTTCGAGGGCAATATTCTTATCTTATGTGGCGACATGCCTTGTATAAAAGCTGAAACACTGGAGCAATTGCTTGCTCAACACAAGGGAACAGCAGCAAAATGCAGCGTTCTGACTCTTAAAAGTAAGGGCAGACACGACTTCGGTCGCATTATCCGCGATGCACAGGGTGGTTTTTTAAGGATTGTGGAACAACGGGATGCTTCGGCCGAGGAGAAAAGGGTTGACGAATTCAATTCCGGGGTATATTGTTTTGATAAGAGATTGTTTTTTAAAGCTTTATCCTGCATCGGCAATAGTAATGTTCAGGAAGAATTTTATTTGACCGATACATTAGAATACTCAATGAAGAGTGGGTTCCCCGTGGCATCGGTGCAGACAGAGGATACCGATGAGATACTCGGGATAAATTCTCCCGATGACCTAAAGCGTGCAGAACAGTTGTTGGACAATTAAGACCCACCCGAAAAAATAGAGCGTTTCCTTTCCAACCGGAATTTTCTAAATGAAAGCTATTATTTTAGCTGGAGGTAAAGGCACACACCTTACTCCTTTTTCAGACACACGGCCGCAACCGATGATTGGTGTTGCGGGTCGTACCATTCTTGATAATTCTCTGGAGTTGTTAAAAAGTTCGGGAATCAATGACATTTTTGTTGTTGTCGGACATAAGAGAGAAAAGTTGATTGATGCTCTGCAAGAGCATGATCATGATGGACTGAATATTCATTATGTAGAACAAAAGCAAAGCCGCGGAATTGGCCATGCTGTGATGCAGGTAAAAAGTAAAATTTCTCCCGGAGAATATTTTCTGCTTTTGTATGGTGATATTCTTACTGCGGACAATATCTTCACCAAGATTCAGCAATCCTTTCACGCATTCAAAAGTTCTGTGGCTTCAATCTGTTTGCCGCCTTCCAATCAGCAGTTTGGGAATGTTTTCCTAAATGCGCAAATGGAGATCACGAAATTAATTGAAAAACCGAAAAGCAATAATCTTGGCAACTATGTTCTAGCCGGAGTATTCATTTTGCCAGCCTCATTTTTCCAGTTGTTGGAATCGAATGGGGGGTCCATGGAAAAAGCCCTAAAGAAAATGGTGGCCGGTGATGGTTTGCGTGCATCAATGTGGGAAGACGAGTGGCTTGATGTGGTCCACCCCTGGGAAATATTAACAGCTAATAAAATGATAATGGATTCTTGGGAGCAATCTTCCATTGCAAAGACTGCGACCCTGGAAGCCAATGTAACGTTGCAGGGAATTGTCAAAATTGAAGAGGGTGTATTGATTAAAGCAGGTGCGGTGATTGAAGGACCTTGCTCCATTGGTCGTGATAGTTATATTGGCAACAATTCTCTTATTAGAAGCTATACCTCTCTCGGAAAAAATTGTGAAGTAGGGAGTGGAGTGGAATTAAAAAACTGCGTTGTGATGGACAATACACAAATCGGAAGACTTTCTTTTATTGGCGACAGTGTTTTGGGAGAAAATGTCGATATCGGCTCTGGCTGTATGACAGTAAACCGCTCTGTCGATTGGAAACCTATTTCCGTTAAAAATGGGAAAGGCCCTGTTCATACAGGCATGTCCAAGCTGGGTGCCTTTCTTGGTGATGGCGTGGTGGTCGGCGCTGGAAATATGATTCAACCGGGTACGGTGGTGCATTCGGGGAAAATTATTCCCGCCTGCTATTCCGTAACTCATAAACAGTAGATAAATATGTGCGGAATCAGCGGAGTGGTTGGGCTGAACAATATATCTGACCTTCTTTTTGAGGGCATCAGAAATCTGGAATACCGTGGTTATGATTCCTGCGGTGTGGCTCTGATGAACAAAACCCATCTTATAATTAAAAAAGATATAGGTGGGGTAGAAGAATTTTATCGTAAGCATAATGTTCTTCAGCAAAAAAGTAATATTGGAATAGCTCATACACGCTGGGCAACGCACGGAAAAGTAACTAAAGGTAATACCCACCCCTTCACATCTCGCGATGGTAACTTTGCTGTTGTTCATAACGGCATCATTTCTAACTATCGCCCATTAAAAGATAAACTTGAAAAAGAAGGTTATAAGTTTTCATCAGAAACTGATACCGAAGTAATCGCACACCTGCTCGAGAAATTTTTTAAAAGAAGCAGGAATCCTGAAAAAGCATTGCTGAAGACCCTGAACCTGATTGAGGGAACTTTTGCCTTAGCATTTATCTGCACCTATCTTCCCGGTCATATATTTTGTGCCAAGCGTGAATCGCCTTTAATGCTGGGGATCGGTGATGAAATAAAGTTCGTTGGCTCTGATTTCAATGCTTTTATAGACCATACCAAAAATGCGGTGATTTTAGATGATGGGGAATACGCTATTCTTTCGCGAGACTCTTATGTGGTTAAGAGTATTCTCAACGAAGAAGAAATTACAAAACCCATTACAAAGATTGAATGGGACAGTGAGACATCTAAAAAAGGCGGATATCCTCATTATATGCTCAAGGAAATTTATGAGCAGCCTCAGACTATTTCCAATGCTCTCGATTTAGAGCCCTCCGGTCTTGATGATGTCGTCGATATGTTTGACAAAGCAGAATCCTCCTATTTTCTGGGAGTGGGCACCACATTTTATGTCGCAAAATATGCGCAATATATCTTTTCTGAGTTGGCGCAGAAGTTTATCCCTCCCATCAGTTCTGATGAGTTTTTAAGTCTGGCAAATATAAATAAGAAAAGTCTGGTATTTGCAATGTCGCAATCGGGTGAAACTTTCGATACGCTTTCAGCTTTGAAATATTCGCAATCGAAAGGTGCTAAAACAGCGGCAGTGGTGAATGTGATGGGTTCTTCTATTTCTCGAATGGTGGATAAGGTTATTTTGCAAGGATCAGGGCCTGAGATATGTGTCATCAGTACCAAAGCGGCGTTGTCTCAAATGGTAGTTATGACTCTGCTAGCTATGAAACTGGGATTAAAGAATAAAGTGATTTCCAAAAAAGCCTATCAGGAAAATTTAAAATCCTTAAAAGAACTACCCGCAATCATTCAAGGGATCTTAAATGAGCGCTCGGGTTTTATCCATCGCATTGCAAATAAATATTGTAAGAACAAAAACTGGCTCTATCTGGGGCGCGGAATATATTATCCCATTGCTTTGGAGGCCGCTTTGAAAATGAAGGAAGTGGCTTATGTGCATGCTGAAGGAATGCCGGGAGGTTTTCTCAAGCATGGTACGCTTGCTATGATTGATGATGATATTTCCTCCATTGTTTTCGTACCGCCAAAAGAGAAAAAAGATTTATATCAATCTACAATGCATAGCATTGAGGAAATACGCGCCCGATCTGGATTTGTCCTGGGAATTCATTTCACCGGGCAGAGGAAAAACCACGATTTGTTTAGCGAAGAGTTGATTCTTCCCAATGTTCCCACGCTGATTGCCCCCCTGATTCAACTTGTTATTGGTCAGTTGTTTGCTTATTTTACGGCTACATCCCTCAAGAGAAATGTTGATAAGCCTCGTTCTCTGGCAAAATCTGTAACTGTTGGATAAATTATAGAACTATTTTATTGCCAGGGTTCTTTACCGTCTGCTACATTACCCCTTCCTTTTTTTCACTCTATTTAGGTTTATTTATGTCTAACAGAATTTTGAATAGCGCCTTGACCATTGCAGGGTCCGATTCGGGAGGTGGTGCGGGTATTCAGGCAGACCTGAAAACTTTCTCTGCCCTCGGTATCTTTGGTAAAACCATTATTACCTCTGTAACATCACAAAACTCTTTTGGTGTGCAATCTACCTACGACTTGCCGGTCAAGGTGGTTGAACAACAATTAAATGCTATCTCAGAAGATAAGAAATGTCAGGCTGTAAAAACGGGAATGCTGGGTAACGAAGAAACGGTCCTTTTGACTGTAAAAATGATTAAGAAGAGCCGATTGAAAAATGTTGTTGTCGACCCGGTCATTTTTTCCTCTTCGGGTAAGCGTTTGTTAACTCAAGGTGGAGTAGAATCGCTTAAAGAAAAATTACTTCCACTGGCCTCCTTAGTGACACCCAATATAAAGGAAGCTGAAATACTTTCCGGGATAAAAATTAAAAATGAGTCGGATAGGAAGAGGGCAGCTAAAGCAATTTTAAAATCCGGTGTGCGCGCTGTTTTGATTACCGGTGGGCATCTCAAAGGAAACCCTGATGATTTATTGCTGGATAATAAAGGGATCAAAATATTTCCATCCGAGCGTTTTTCAAAAACAGATATTCATGGCACTGGTTGCGTGTTCTCAGCAGCGCTAACGGCAGAATTGGCAAATGGAATACCCCTGCGAGAAGCAGTGCAAAATGCAAAGGAATATATTGGTCAGGCGATTCTAGGTAGTGTGGCATCGGGTAACGGTGTTTCATGTGCTGACCCCCTTGCCGCAATGTGTCGGGAAATTGAAAAATCGAAATCCCTTTGTGATATAGAAAAAGCCCTTGAAATTTTTAAAAAAGAGCGGATCGGTAATTTGGTTCCGGAAGTTCAGACAAATATCGGATTAGGATTGAGTAACGCAAAAAGGCATGAAGATGTTCTGGCTATTCCTGGACGCGTTATAAAAAATGGAGAAGATATTTTTACTGGATCTCGTCCACAGTTTGGGGGGTCTCGCCATGTTGCCAATATTGTATTGACCGTAATGCAGCACGACCCTGAAATGCGGGCGGTAATAAATATAAAGTATACAGATGCTCTGCTACGAATCTGTAAGAAGTTGAAGTTTAAAATTGCTTCTTTTGATCGTGCAAAGGAGCCAAAGAAAGTGCGGGTTCGTGAAGGGTCTTCGCTTGAATGGGGGACGGAAAAGGCCATAACAGGTTATGGCTCTGTTCCTGACATTATTTATGATCTGGGTGGAATCAGAAAAGAAGAGATGATTCGGGTTATTGCTGAAGATATGGAATCTCTGGTTGAGAAGGTTCTGGCTATCCACCGCTTATACAAAAAAGAAGCGTGAAAGAACTGTTAGCTTATAGCAGCGTTTTGTCTACCAGAATTTCGGCGCCAGCTTTTAAATTGTCGACCCACTCCTGAAAAGCCTGGCGACTTTTTCCAATTTTGATTTTGTTTGTAATTTGTTTGATTTCCTCACTACCTGGTGCACCGGCTTTTTCTATGTCTGCCAATTTGTAGAGATAATAGCGGTTGCGGACTTTTGCGGAACTGAAGTCTCCGGTTTTCATGCTAAAGGACTTTTCTTTGATTTGTTCTATGTTGCCAATGCCTGGAATTGATTCAACTTTGCTGTAGAAGGGCGTGTTTCGAACGCTAAGGTCGTAACCCTCGACTATTTTTTCAAGGTCCTTTTCTTTGGCTAGGTTTTCTTTTAGCTCTTCAAATTTTTTCAAAGTAGCGGCTTCATCATTGGTTTCTATTAAAGCTTCTCTCGCCTTTTCCTCAACTTCGCTCAATTCAGGGATGTACGCAGGCTTGTCTTCAACCACTTTTAAAATGTAAGAAACTTCTGGAGTAATAATAGGTTCGCTAACTTTGTTCTTTTCAATACTAAAGGCAGTGTTGAAAAACTCGGGTTGACTGCCAATTTCAGGGATAATATGGTTTTCTCTGGAAAAGAAAGGGGTTTGTGCCGTCTGTAAGTCATGGCTTTGAGCCGCTTTGCTTAAGCTTCCATCTTGTTGTGCGGATTGATGAGCTCGTTTAATAATTCTTTTTACCCGCTGTCTGGCTTTAATTTCTTTTAAGGCCTGAATGATTTCATCTTTGACTTCGGAAAGCGGTTTTATCCTTTTTTTCTCGACGCTTTCGAGCTTGATAATGTGATAGCCAAAAGGACTTAAAACCGGTTTACTAATCTCGCCTGGTTTTAGTTTGTCGAGTGCTTTTTCAAATGCAGAGACCATTGTTCCTTTGGGAAACTCTCCAAGACTTCCGCCATTAGCACCTGATGCTGGGTCGTCTGAAAACTTTTTAGCCACCTCACCAAAATCGGCACCTTTATTAATTTTCTCTAAGAGCTCATTCGATTTTGTTTTGGCCTTTTCTTCCGCTTGTTTCTGCTTTTCCTCGTCGGATATCTCACCCTCAATGTCTAAAGGTTTCAAGTGTGTGAGGATATGGCTAGCCGTGTATTTTTTCTTAACATTAAAGCTGGCTATCTTAGTATTATAAAAGTCTTCTATGTCTTCTTCCCTGGGTTCAATTTGCGCCTGATATTTTTTAGGTTCTATTTTTATGTATTCGACGCGGATTTGCGGGGGAATTTCAAACTTAGTTTTGTTTGCCTGGAAATAGTCTTTCAAGGCTTGGTCGGTTATTTTTGATTTGGATTTAAAGTGGTCGCTTGTGAATCTTACGTACTCCAGCTTCACCTTGCTTTCTTGACTGCTATACTCTTCTATAATTTCTGATTTTGATGCCTTGGAATGTGTGCGAAAGATTTTTTCCAGTTTGTCTAGTAAAAGGGTTTCGCGTTGTCCTTCTTCAAATTCTCCGGGGGTTAATTTTTGGCTTTTTATGTAATTTCTATAGGCTGCGTCATTGAACTTGTTGTTGCTCTGAAATGCCGCCAATTTTTTAATATAAGAAATAACTTCTTCGTTGCTTACCTGAATATTTTGTTTTTCTGCTTCTATGAGAAGAATCTTTTTCTGGATCAAGGCTTCCAAAGCCTGGTTTTTTAAATCCAACTTTTTAATCATGTCATTAGAAAACTGGTTTCTAAATTGCTGACGATAAAAGTCTACCAGGTTGTTAAAGGTTCGTTCGTATTCACCTTGCAGGATTTTTTTTCCATCTACTGAGGCGATGACACCGCCTCCACCGCTGGTGGATCCCCCCATTCCCCATGAATAAAAAATTGTGCCAACAAAAGCAAAAATAATTAACCAGAGGATGGATTTAATCATCCATGAATCAGCGTGCTCGCGAATTATACTTAGCATTAAACCATCCCAGACGTGTTCGTTTATAAAGCCCTTTATACTATAAAAGGCCAAAGAGAATCGCAAGGCATTATTATGTAATTGTTTTCCCTTATGAGTGCTCCAACCAAATATTCCCAAAGTTATTAACAGAGGGGGGCCTTGTCTATGTAGAAGTGGCTTTTGTCTTGCAATTCATGCGACCCCTTGTTATAAAGTAAGTTGAGAAAAAACAATTAGTTACATAACTAAACTGAAACTAAAAGAAGGTAGTTACAGTGTTAAATTTATTTTGGGATTTGTTTTCAAACGATTTGGCGATTGATTTGGGGACGGCTAATACTTTAGTGAACGTCAAAGGGCAGGGAATTGTTTTACGAGAACCTTCAGTCGTTGCTATTAATAGTGCCACTAAAGAAGTGATGGCTGTAGGAGAAGAAGCCAAGCAAATGCTTGGAAGAGCTCCGGGAAGTATTACAGCTATTCGCCCTATGAAGGATGGTGTCATTGCGCATTTCGAAGTTACAGAGAAAATGATCAGTAACTTTATCCGTAAAGTCCATAACAATAGAAAAACATTAGTTCGTCCCAGAGTTGTTATCGCGGTCCCATCGGGAATAACCCAGGTTGAAAAAAGAGCGGTAAGAGATTCCGCAGAATCTGCTGGCGCTCGTGAAGTTTTTCTGATTGAAGAACCCATGGCCGCCGCTATTGGAGTAGATCTTCCTGTTCAGGAACCTACAGGGAATATGATAATCGACATAGGTGGTGGAACAACGGAAGTGGCCATTATTTCCATGTCTGGAATTGTTTTCAGCAGGTCGGTGCGAATTGCCGGTGATGAAATGGATGAAGCAATAGTAAACTATGTTAAGAAAAAATATAACCTTTTGATTGGTGAACGAACAGCTGAAGAAGTAAAAATCTATCTTGGTTCTGCCCATCCATTAAAGAAACGTATGACGATGGAAGTGAAGGGTAGAGACTTAGTCGCTGGTATTCCTAAAACACTAATTATTTCTGACGAAGAAATTCGAGAAGCGCTCACCGAAACTTTCGGGACGATTGTTGAGGCTGTAAAAATTGCTCTGGAACGTACACCTCCAGAGTTGGCTGCCGACATTGTTGATAAAGGAGTTGTGGTTGCTGGTGGCGGTTCACTAATAAAAGGTTTAGATGTCTTGCTTAAAGAAGCTACAGGTCTGCCAATAACTCTTGCGGCGGACCCTCTTTCAGCAGTAGCATTAGGGGCTGGTAAAGTACTGGCCGATCCGAAGTTGCTGAGAAAGGTTACCATTTAGCAGTGCCCAACAAGGGACCCAAAGGAAGAAAAAATATAATTCTGGTTTTTTCCATTTTACTGTTTTCTTTGGCTTTGATGAGTTTGAATGCCAAACAGGAAAAAGAAATTTCCTTCCTCGATTCATTTGCGGGCCTCCTTCTTTCCCCATTTCAAAACC
>JABJCF010000303.1 GCA_018665625.1 Nitrospina sp.
TGCAGGGATTGGGATTCAAGCCCGGACAGTGGGAAAAGCCTCTGGATCAGTTATCCGGGGGTTGGCGAATGCGGGTGGAGCTGTCTAGAATTTTATTGCAGCGCCCCGATGTTCTGCTTCTTGATGAGCCCTCCAATCATCTCGATTTGCAGTCGGTCATCTGGCTGGAATCATTTTTGAAATCATATGAGGGCAGTGTTCTCTTGATTTCTCATGATAGAAAATTTCTTAATACTCTAACCACGCGGATTTTTGAATTGGATCGTGCAGCGTTAACGGTTTATACCGGCAATTATGATGATTACGAAAGGTCGAAGGAAGAAAGGCGAGCGCAACTTGAGTCACAAGCAGAAAACCAGGGCCGACGCATTGCCGAGGTAGAGCGGTTCATAGAAAGGTTTCGCGCAAAAAATACCAAAGCAACTCAGGTGCAAAGCCGAATCAAAATGTTGGAAAAGATGGAACGGATACAAACCACCGAAACTAGTAAGGCGATCCATTTTCGATTTCCACAACCTGTCAGAACCGGACGTAATGTTCTGGAAGTAGAAAAGGTGACCAAAAATTATGGTGATTTGAAAGTGTATGAGAACTTTTCGGTGACACTGGAGCGCGGGGTAAAGGTGGCTTTGGCGGGAGAAAATGGTGCAGGAAAGTCTACATTATTGAAAATGATGGCAGGAGTGCTAGAGCCAGATAGTGGGCAGGTGAAGCAAGGGGTTAAAGTATCGAGATCTTACTTTGCGCAGCATCAGGGGGAAACACTTAATTTCCAACATACCGTATTAGAATCATTACAGGAATCGGCTCCCGGACTTCTTCGGACTCAACAAAGAAATATACTGGGGGCATTTTTATTTTCAGGAGACGATGTAGAGAAAAAAGTTTCGGTATTGTCGGGAGGGGAAAAGTCACGTTTGGCTTTAGCCCGTATGCTTTGTGGCGACGCATCGGGTTCTATGTTAACCGGTACAGAAACTTCTAGTCCTCCATCCTGCATTTTGTTGGATGAACCGACCAACCACCTTGATATTCGTTCTCGCGAACACCTTGCGGCGGTTCTGGCAGATTATGAAGGAAGCCTGGTAATCATTTCTCATGATCGATTTTTTCTAGATGGATTTGTCAATAAAGTTTGGGAGGTAGCCGAAGGCAATGTCCGTGAATATGACGGCAATTATTCTGATTACGAGCAGGCTAAATTAAGGGAAGAACCCACTGAGGAAGAGAGAAATCACTTCGATAAAATTGCCCCTGCCAACTCTTCATTGGATAAAGAAAGAAAACGAAAAGAAGCGGAAGAACGAAACCTGCGCTATAAGCAACTAAAGCCGTTGGAAAACCGAATGGGGGAAGTTGAAAACCGTTTGGAAGTTTTGATGACAGAAAATGAACAGTTGCAGTCAGAACTTGCAGATTCCGGTATTTATGATGCAGACCAAAAAGAACGCTTGATGAAAACTATGGAGCAGCAGCGTATTCTTAAAGAAGAAGAACAGATTTTGATGAAAGAATGGGATGAGCTAACTTTGTCTATTGAGAAAATCCAAAAAAATTAATGATCCAGGAAATAAAAATAACCTCTGCTTTTTAGCCAACGCAGGTTTTTGTCATTTTGACATAGGGATATTAATTTAAGATTTAGTTGGGTCAGTTCCTGACGACATGTTATCCAGTTGTCCATAACATCTTTCAAAGTATTTGGGGTTGCATTTTTAGGTTCTGTTTCCGCCGGGGTTGAGTCGAACTCATTCATTTTGGGTACTCCCTATAAAAAATGTTCTAATATTGGGAATATAATAACATAGGTTAGAATAAACTGTAAATGTTTTTCTTATTCTGTTTAACCCTTTGTTTATTTGAGCTCTTAGCTTCAATAATTTTTTGGTTTTTGTTATGGACGGGACTTATTTTTTACTAATTAGTTTGCTTGTTTTAGCGGGGATGGTGGTGTTGCCAATTTTTACGGGAGCGCCCTGGCATCCTTTAATGCCTAAAACCATCAAGCGCATTTTGAATTTTGCCGATATCAGGCCGGGTGAAACACTTTGTGATTTGGGTTGTGGTGAGGGCCGGGTGCTCATTACTGCAGCAAAAGATTATTCGGCGAAGGGGATAGGGGTTGAAATAGATCCTATCAAAGTGGGTGTGGCACGGTTGCTTGCGAAATGGAAAAAGGTCGACACTCAAGTAAGAATTATGCGTGGCAATTTTTATGATTTTGATCCTGCAGAAGCAGACGTGGTCTATCTTTATTTAACCCATCAGGCCATGGATAAACTTTTTCCTGAGATATTAAAAAAACTGAAACCCACCGTTCGTATTGTTTCTTACCGCTTTTGCATTCGTGGAATGACTCCCGAAAAAGTCAGCGCCGATAAAACTCTCTTCCTCTACCAACTCACCAAGGGCAACGAAATTAACCACTATTCCTAGCGGTTAGAGATTTTCAAGTGTTCAAAAAAATGAAGGAA
>JABJCF010000304.1 GCA_018665625.1 Nitrospina sp.
CCCATCAGAAATTTCAATCTCCGACTTAAATGGCAGGGTAATAACCGTATTTCCTGATAATGCTAAGTCAATGAACCGTTTTCCCAATCTATCCATTATTTTTCGATGACCCATTGCCGCATCCTCTGAAGCCGCAAAAGAAAAACCCGTCTCATCCAAAAGAACAAAACCCATGAACCCAAAATTTTCAAGAGTCGAATTTAAACTTGCTCTCAAAGCTTTTAACTTCTTCTTACTAAAATTTACTCCAGCTTCATCTTTTGAAGAGTCATGTATTTTTCTAAGTCCCAATACATGTTTTTGAATTTCAGAAGTAGAAGTTAAGTCTTTAGCTTTATCCCTCATACCACTCTCCCAGACTTTGAACATTTTTACAGAACGGGGTAGTGACATACTCAATTGTTCAAGGAATATGGCTTTAACCTCTCGCTCAACAGTTTGGTAACTTAACCAGGCCACAATCAATACACTGAGCAGGAAACTAACTGAGAAACTAATACTGGAAACCAGGGAAACAGGTGTGAATTTCTTTGGGCTTTTCTGTTTTAAATCAGGTTCAATCAATTCTTTCATTTCTTTCCCTGATTCAATAATGAATAAGCTTTCCCATTTACATCTAATGCTTTCAAAAATTCTAGAAGATCGTTTTTTTCATTCTCATTCATCCCAATGGGGCCGATAAACGGACTTTTTCCTTTACTGGGAACTCCACCCTGATCATAAAATTCAATGACTGACTTCAGACTCTTCAAACCACCATCATGCATATAAGGAGCTGTTGAGGTAATCCCTCTTAAACCCGGCGTTTTAAACGCCCCGTCATGAAAAACTTCCTGCGTAATCTTCTTCCGTCCTTCATCCTGTATATTTTTATTTTTCGTAAAACTAATATTATGAAATTGATGGTCCGTAAAAAAGGGACCACTATGACAAATAGAACATTTGGCTTTGCCAGAAAAAAGATTCATTCCTCTTATAGCAGAAGAGGACATGGCATTTTTGTCTCCCTGCCAATAAAGATCATAGGCCGTTTTACCTGTCACCAAAGTTCGCTCAAAGGTAGCTATTGCCATTGCTAATCTTTCGGGGGTTATTTCTGAATTGGAAAAAGCTGATTCAAACATTGCTCTGTAGCCAGGGTGAGATTTCAGTTCATCCATCAACTTTTCCAAACTTTGATCCATTTCAGACTTATCCTGAATAGGCATTAAAGCCTGTTCTTCAAGTGATTTCGCCCTTCCATCCAAAAATAAGGTCTTTTGAAATCCAGTATTTAAAATACTTGGAGAATTTCTCTTTAAAGATTGGTTCAATACCCCAATCGATTGCGGCAAACCATCCGTCCAAGATTTTTCAGGCAGATGGCATGAAGAACAACTAATGGAGTTATCTGCCGACAAGATAGGATCAAAAAACAGTTTCCTCCCCAAGTCTTCTTTCGCTTTTGACCACGGGTTATTATCGGGGTATGTTATTTCTGGAATTGGCTCATAAATAATAGCTTCCGCATTATTAGCGGGTGCTAATAAACAAATAAGACTGACAAATAAAATAAGAGTTCGCAATATCATTCAAAATCTCTCAAACAAGATGAAAATAAAATGATTTTAGGTTTAGACGACATTCCCGGCGGCACAGCCTTCGTTTCGTTTCTATTTTGGATGGTATTGACGGGGCTTTATTATCTAGTCTGCTATCAAGCAGACTTAAATGTTCTCGACGATGTCACTCGCAACAGTTGGCTCAAAATTCCAGCCATGCTATGCGCTGCTGTACCCACAGCAGGCTTGATGGTAGTATTTCACTACAAACCCTACGTCTTTGCCGTTCTGATCAGCATTACCAATTATTTTAGAGTGCAGAATAAAATTCTGAATCCGAACCCAAAATGGGAAAATATGAAAGTCAACCCAGCCCTGTTTTATCTGGCAAGCTATGGCTACATAGCCTCATTCACCGCACTGGCGTTTTACTTTCCTACTCTTGATTTCAGTCAATAAAAGACCTACTTAAATGGTTCCTGACACTTACCATTATTGCAACTAATTAAATACTCTTTGCTAAATTGGGTCAGCGTGGAAACGGAAGCCACATAGAAGTTTTTGCTCGATA
>JABJCF010000305.1 GCA_018665625.1 Nitrospina sp.
ATCAAACAATGGATTAGAGGAACCTCATTGAAGAACAGGTTGCCGACCAACAAGGCAGCAATCAATGTTCCGAAAACATTGGATATCGCCCCAGCAATTGTTTTATTTGGGCTAACAACTTCAAGTAACTTGCGTTCTCCAAATTTACGGCCGCCGTAATAGGCTAGGGTATCGCCCAACCAGATAAACAATAAAATAAACACCACCATTTGCCGACCCCCTTCCAGATTTGCAATTAATAGAAAGTAGCCTCCCAGTCCAGCTGTATAGAGAATACCAAAGAGAGTGTAAGCAATCGAGTCGAGAGCAAAACGTACATTTGATTCTCTAATGCACCAAACCAAAAATAATGTGGTTGGAATTAAGACAGAAAAAATTGGCAAATAATGCGGCGCAAAAAAATATGAAGCCAGCAGTAGGAAACTTAAAGCCAAACCTTCAATAGGAAATCCGCTAATCCCGGCATTCGCTATCATAGAAAAGTATTCATGAGTAGCGACCAGAACCAGAGAAGCGATCAAAATAAAATACAACCAGGGGTGCCCATATAGAATAATTCCAAGCACTATGGGAATTGCTATGATCCCACTGATAACTCGTTCCAAAGCTGTCTCCTAAGCGGATTTAAAATTTATTTTAGTGGAATTGAAAGAGGGGAAAATGAAATTAGATTTAGGATTATTAAAAATTTTACTCAGGCCTTTGCAATTTGTTCCTGGGTCAATCCAAACCGGCGTTCTCGACCTTGATAATCAATGATTGCATTTAAAAAATCATCTTCTGTAAAATCTGGCCACAGAACATTATTATAATGCAATTCAGTATAGGCGCTTTGATATAAAAGAAAATTACTAATTCTTCTTTCTCCACTGGTTCTTATTAAAAGATCAGGGTCAGGAATGGGATGGGTCGAAAGAAAAGATTCAAATAGCGACGAGTCAATATCCTCAGGTAAAACTTTTCCCTCTTTTACCATCTGGGCTACTTTTTTTACGGCGTCCATAATTTCCTGTCTCCCACCATAACTCAATGCCAGGGTGAGAATCATTCCAGTGTTATTTCTCGTTTCATCAATCGAGTATTGAATTAGTTTTTGTATGGGTGCTGGCAAATCTTCTATGTGACCAATAGTATTGAACTGAATATTTTCTTCCTTCATTCGGTTCAATTCTTTTTTGAGATAGTAGTCCAGAATTTTCATTAATGTGCCGATTTCGGCAGAGGGGCGGTTCCAATTTTCATCGGAGAAAGAATACAGGGTCAGAGCTTCGAGATTCAGTTTGCGACCCAGGGTAACAATTCGGTCTACAACTTTGACGCCGGCCCAATGGCCTTCGACTCGGGGAAGGGAATGCTTTTGTGCCCATCGGCCATTACCATCCATAATAACGGCAATATGACTGGGCAATCGATGCGGGTCAATTTTTTCCTGTAACTTTGATTCGACCAAGAAGAAAACTCCTGATAAGCAACCGGGCAACGGCAAAAATTAACCATCAAAAAATATGATAGATAAGAAGCTAAACTTCGAGAATGGCTTTCTCTTTCGTCTGAATTATTTTATCTACTTCCGCTACAAATTTGTCTGTAATTTTTTGAGTTTCATCGTGTCCTTTATGGCCTTCATCCTCAGAGATATCATGATTTTTTTCAGATTGCTTAAGTTTTTCGTTGATATCCCTTCTGACATTTCGGATAGACACCTTACATTCTTCCGATTGCTTTTTAACCAGTTTCACCAACTGTTGCCTTCTTTCATTCGTAAGCGGTGGAATGGTCAATCGAATTACCTTACCATCATTATTAGGAGTCAAACCCAGGTCGGAAGCTTGAATTGCTTTTTCAATATCTTTCAATATAGAGGCTTCCCAGGGTTGTACCGTTAAAGTCTGGTTGTCGGGTGCTCCCAAGGTTGCAACCTGATTTAAGGGTGTAGGATTACCATAATAATCCACCTTCAGATCATCGAGCAATGCCACCGATGCTTGTCCTGTCCTTAATTTCCCCAGCTCGTGATGCAAATGTTCAATCGAGCTTTTCATTTTTTGCTCAGCTTCTTGAATTATTTCTGTTGGCATATTTTAGGCCCCCACAGTTGTTCCAATTTTTTCGCCTAATAAAACTCTTTTAATACTATGCGTCTGACGAAAATTAAATATTACCATAGGTAACTTGTTATCCATACAAAGAGATACCGAGGTCGAGTCCATCACCTTCAGTCCTTTGTTTAACACATCAATGTAGCTCAACTCTTCATACTTGACGGCATCCTTGTCTATCCTGGGATCAGAACTATAAATTCCATCCACTTTGGTAGCCTTAAAAATAACTTCCGCCCCAATTTCCATGGCCCTTAATGAGGCTGCGGTATCGGTAGTGAAATAGGGATTCCCCGTTCCACCTGCAAAAATAACGACACGACCTTTTTCCAGATGACGGACAGCTCTTCGACGAACATAGGCTTCAGCCACTGCCTGTATTTCAATTGCAGTTTGAACGCGAGTGGGTATGCCTGCCTGCTCCAATGCAGCTTGAAGAGCTAATGCATTAATAACAGTCGCCAGCATTCCCATATAATCGCCGGTTGTTCGCTCAATGCCAATCGCGCTTAACGATGCACCGCGAAGAATATTTCCTCCGCCAATGACAATGGCAATTTCCACGCCAAGATCTTTTGCGGCCCTGATTTCTTCTGTAATATTTTTTAGGGCATCTTCGTGAAGACCAAAATCCCCTTCTTCATCAACCAGACTTTCGCCGCCTAATTTTAGCAGTACTCTTTTATAAATGGCTTCTGACATTAAACTTCAAACCTTGCAAAATTACCGATATTGATGTTTTCTCCCAGCAGAGCAATTTTCTGTTTGATCAGCTCTTGAACCGTAATATTGGTGTCTTTTATAAAAGGTTGCTCCAGCACACAGTTTTCTTCGTAAAATTTTTCCATTTTTCCTGAAACAATTTTTTCAACAATATTATCGGGTTTGCCAGATTCTTTTGCCTGATGTGCAGCAATTTCTTTTTCTTTGTCGAGAATTTCCTGCGTCACCTCTTCCCGCGTTGCAAACCGAGGTTTAGCAGCTGCAATATGCATGGCGATATCGCGAACCAACTCCTGGAAGTCTGGAGTGTTTGCGACAAAATCTGTTTCGCAATTCAGTTCCACCATGACTCCCAGTTTGTTGCCAGCGTGAATATAGGTGCCTACTGAGCCATCACCGGTTTGTCGATCTGATTTTTTATCGGCCTTTGCCAATCCTTTTTTGCGAAGAAAGGTGATGGCGGCTTCCACATTTCCATCGGCTTCTTTTAACGCAGACTTGCATTCCATAATTCCCGCGCCAGATTGAGAGCGCAGTTCCTTAACCATCGCAGCAGTTATTTCCATTCC
>JABJCF010000306.1 GCA_018665625.1 Nitrospina sp.
CAAGGGGAATCGAACCCCTGTTTCCGGCGTGAGAGGCCAGCGTCCTAGCCGCTAGACGATGGGGCCATACGTAATGCAAAGCCTTACTGTAAAGAAACGTAGTTTCTAAAACCCGTCGCGTTTCATAATGGGCGGGCCGGTACGGTTTTTCTTTTTCTCTTTTCTTATAACATCTTCTGCTTCGAGGTCGCGCTTGTTAACACCCGCTACTAAAAATACCATCAGGGGATAAGCAGGCAAGGACAAAATCCCCCAGGTTGCCATAAACTTTCCTCCCGCAGATATCATACCCCCATCGCCGCCTTCATTTCCTCCTGTACCAAATGCGAGGAACAGCATCAGTCCTAGTAGCATTCCCATCAACGATGAAACAGAAGTTTTATGCGCGATTTCGTTCATATATAGTGTTGCCAGGAGTGGGAAGTCGCTGACATAAGCACCTATAAGACCCAGTGTGAACATGATGAAAATAGCCGCCATTAAAAAGTCGTTGGTGATGGCAATGGTTGCGACCAACTGATAGGCTGGGGCGCAAAGGCCAACGATAAAGGGATTTCGATAAATGCTCATTTTTCCTCTTTTGTCCTAAAAAAAGCGGCGATATCTTGAAATTACAGCCGTTATCATGCTGAGTTCATCGAAGCGTCTCGCTTGAGGTGCTCAAAGTCTGCCAATATTGCCTCCCCTGCTAAGGGGGGGAATTGGCTCGGGTACAAGGGCTCGAACCTCGACATCCAGAATCAGAATCTGGCGTCCTACCATTAGACGATACCCGAGTATTAATTCCATCAAATCTTGGAAACCTTGATTTATAATAATTTTAATAGATTTCCATGTCAAGATTGTTTGCGTTCATTATTATAAGGAATATTATTAAATGCGTGTGATTTCTGGAACTGCACGAGGAACCCGGCTAGTGGATCTGGGGGATGCTGAGGTTCGGCCCACATTAGATCGGGTAAAGGAGTCGTTCTTTAACCAGATAGGACAGAATCTGGAGGGAAAGTCTTTCCTCGATTTGTTTGCCGGGACGGGGTCGATGGGCATTGAGGCCCTAAGCCGGGGTGCAGAAAAGGTGATTTTTGTCGAGAAGAACCCTGCCGCTCAACTCCTGATTACGGGTAACCTGGAAAAGTGCAGGATGACGTCCGAAGATAGGATAACCCGCTGGCAATTGATGAAACTGGATGCCTTGAATGCAATATCGGTTTTGAAAGAGAAGGGCGCTCGGTTTGATATCATTTATATTGATCCTCCCTTTGCGGATGATCTTTACGAGGTCTCTTTAACAGCATTGGCGGATATACTCGAAAATGACGGCTGGGTTATTGTCGAACATTTCCATAAAACTAAATTACAAGAAAGTTATGGTAGACTAAAATCTTTTAAAGACAGGCGTTTGGGTGACTCTTGCCTATCGTTTTTTGAATTGAAATTATGAATGATCCAGAAAAAATAGCTATAGCCATGAGCGGGGGGGTAGACAGCTCGGTCGCCGCATCGATAATTAAAGAACAGGGCTATCAAGCGGTCGGCATCTCACTGCAATTGTGGAACTATTCTGACTCGGATAACCGCTTCGGAACCTGTTGTTCGCTCGATGACCTTGCCGATGCACGTCGTGTTGCTGAAAAGGTGGGCATCCCTTTTTATATTCTCAACATGGAAAAAAAGTTTAAGGAAGAGGTGGTCGACTATTTCATTTCTGAATATATGCAGGCACGCACCCCCATCCCTTGCACGTTGTGCAATCAGAAATTAAAGTTTGATGAGATGATTCAGAAAGCGGAATCGTTTGGTGTGCATCGTGTAGCCACCGGTCATTACGCTTCCATCGTTAAGCATCCAAGCGGTAAATTTCTGGTTCGCCGGGGACGCGATCGTTGGAAGGACCAGAGTTACTTTCTTTTCAACCTGTCGCAGGAGCAACTTTCCAAGTTGGAGTTTCCATTGGGTGATATGGATAAAAATGAAGTCCGCGAACGGGCGCGACAATTGGGATTGAATGTGGCAGAGAAAGCCGAGTCTCATGAAATATGTTTCATTCCAGATAACGATTATCCAAAGTTCATTGCGAAACAATTAAATGGTGATGCTTTTCAGCAGGGAGATATTGTTAACTCAAATGGCGATGTGCTTGGCAAGCATAAAGGGTATCCGGCGTTTACAATTGGTCAGCGCAAGGGGCTGAACCTGGGTGGACTCAAAGAGCCGCACTTCGTAACGCATATTGACCCGGTGAACAACCGAATCACCGTTGGACCTAAAAAAGAATTAGAAAAGGCGAACTGTACTGCCGGTCAAGTCAACTGGTGCTTGGAGGTTGGAGATTCTACTCGCGCGGATGTGCAGATTCGTTATCGACATCAAGGTGTCCCGGCTACTATCACCAAGTTAGAGGGTTCTCGTGTTCGCATCGACTTTGATCAACCTCAAATATCGATTGCGCCCGGTCAATCGGCTGTATTTTATCAGGATGATTGCGTGATCGGCGGCGGGTGGCTGGAATGAGTGAAGAAGTTATAGTCGCAGTAGATGCGGCTCTGCAAGCAGGTAAAATTCTTCGTGAGCGCGCTGATGATATCGGTAAAATTTCTTTTAAAGAATTTTATGACCCGGTGACTGAAGTCGATCACCTGGCTGAGAAAACAATTATTTCCCGGATTAAAAAATCTTTTCCCGACCACGATATTCTCGCCGAAGAATCGGGTGACACAGAAGGTAGTGATTCAACAAACAAATGGATCATCGACCCGCTTGATGGAACGTTGAACTACTCCCATGGTTATCCCTGTTATTGTGTTTCCATTGCATTGGAGCAACAGGGTGAAATTAAAGTGGGTGTCATTTATAATCCGTGTCTGGATGAATTGTTTGTTGCCGAAAAAGGCGAGGGTGCGATACTCAATGGGAAGCCAATACACGTATCAAAAATTCCTACATTGCAGAAGAGTTTGCTGGTTACAGGTTTTGCGCCGCGTGTAGTGATGTCCGACAAAGACAACCTCGATCATTTCTGCAATTTTATGAAATCCTGTCAGGCAGTGCGCCGGCCTGGCTCTGCGGCGATGGATTTGGTATATACCGCGATGGGTCGCTTTGAAGGATTCTGGGAGAGGATGTTGCACCCCTGGGATGTTGCGGCGGGGCTTCTTATCGTTCTCGAAGCGGGTGGCAAAGCCAGTAAGTTCGATGGCACGCCGACAAATGTTTATGATCAGGAAATTCTTGTTAGCAACGGGCTTGTGCATCAAGAAATGGTAGATGTGTTACAAAAAGGCCAGTCGTAATTCCCTCCAGATTCTCCGGTTTAAGCCGTGAGTAATTTCATGAAAAAATTATTTTTACTCTTCTTTTTTATTTTTTGGTTTGCGGGCTGCCAGTCCACCGGTCAGAAAGACTGTGCCGGGTGTGCCTACGATGTGTTTTTATGGAAAACAGCAGTAGATACCATTGCGTTGGCAAACTTTCCTGAAGAAGAGTTCAATGCTGTGGTGCACTATGCCGAATTTTCCAATGCCTGGGTGACAACTGGAAACGAAGTGAATATCACTTCCAGGTTTCTTCACGAACTTTCAAAAGAACAACGGATAGCCGTGGCGGCCCATGAAATTGCGCATCTCAAGTCGGGGCATTACTACACTAGACTCGGTGCATCTATTTTAACTTCGATTGGATTTTCCGTGTTGAACGTTTTTGTGCCCGGTGCGGGTTATAGTGAATATCTAGTCAAACCGGCACTGATGGGTGGATTCTCGCGACCCCAAGAGCTGGAAGCGGATAAGCTGGGTGTCAGTTATTTAACCAAGGCGGGATATTCATCTAAATATTATTTGCAACTTTTAGATGTGCTTCGTAAAAATTCGGGAGAAAAAACTGAAGAAGCCAATTATTTTTCCACCCACCCGACGAATGAAGAGCGGATGAATCAAATCATTAATTTAAAACAAGCTAACGAATAACTAAAATTATTTTTATATACTTTCAGGGTCCACGAGGTAGGTGTATCCACTCAAACCTTCTTTATAAAGACTCAGAAAGTCGTCTGCTTCCTTTTGTGTGACGATGCCCCGTTGAACACAGCCAATGAGGAACCCATCAATGCGCCCTGCAAGCTCGTCGGCTGAAAACTGCACGTAGTCGAGTACATCGGTTACATCTTCACCTTCAATAATCTGTTCATACTTTAAAGTGCCATCTTCGTTCTGGGATACATGAACCGTGTTGGTGTCTCCAAATAGGTTGTGCAAGTCGCCCAGAATTTCTTGATAAGCTCCCGTCAGAAAAATACAGAGAGGATAGGTTTCTCCGGGTTCCAGTGGGTGGACGCGAAGAGTGCTTTCGGTTCCCCGGTTGGTTCCGATAAAAGTATCTATCCTGCCATCTGAATCGCAGGTGATGTCTTCAAGGGTTGCATCGCGGGTGGGTTCCTCGTTCAATCGGTAAATCGGCACGACAGGAAAAACCTGATCGATAGCCCATGAGTCTGGTACCGATTGAAAGACAGAAAAGTTGCAGAAATATTTATCAGCCAGTCGGGTTTTCAAGCTGCGAATTTCGTCAGGCATGAATTTAAGGCGCGTGCTTAGTTTTTCAATTTTCCGACAAATGCCCCAGAAGATTCTTTCGGACATGGCTCTGTCTTTCAAAGAAATCAGGCCTAAGAGAAATTGGTTCTGTGCTTCATCTTTTAAATGCACCGCATCGTGCCAGGACTCATTCAGGTTTTTATTGGAAGTTGAATCGAGCACATAAAATATTTCTTTAACGACCTGGGGAGCATTTTCTTCGATTTCAATGGTGTCACTCCATTCCGGAAAGCTTGTTACATCGAGAACGTTGACAACCAGTATGGAATGATGCGCTGTCATGGCTCTGCCAGATTCGGATATGATGTTGGGATGAGGCAGGTTTTCTTTATTGCAGACTTCTAAAAGATGGTAAACCACATCGTTGGCGTATTCTTGCACCGTGTAATTAGTGCTCGATGCAAAGGTGGAACGAGAGCCATCGTAGTCGACACCCAACCCGCCGCCGACATCAATGTATTCAATGTTGCAACCAAACTTCATTAACTCTGAATAAAACCGTCCCACTTCCTGCAAACTGTTTTTGATCCTTCGGATATTGGTGATCTGACTGCCTAAATGGAAATGGATTAATTTGATACTGTCTAGAATGTTTTTGTCTTTGGCTATTTGCAAAGCTTCCATTAACTCGATCGAATTTAGCCCAAACTTCGAGTTCTCTCCCGCAGAAGAAGACCAGCGGCCCTGACCGGTGCTTAATAGCTTGATACGCAGCCCAATGTTCGGCCTTACGCCCAACTCTTTTGCGACCTTTTCTATTAGAGACAGCTCATTCAATTTTTCAACAACAATGAAAACCTTTTTGCCGAGTTTTTGACTCATTAAAGCCAGCCGGATAAAAGCTTCATCTTTATAACCGTTGCAAACCAACAAGGCTTCAGGGTTGTCGAGGATAGCCAGGATGGCGTGCAACTCGGGTTTGGATCCGGCTTCGAGTCCAATGTTGTAAGGTTGGCCGAATTTAACGATTTCTTCTACAACCTGTCTTTGCTGATTCACTTTGATGGGGTAGACGCCATGATACTTTCCCTTGTATTCATATTCTTCAATGGAACGTTGAAATGAGTTGGCGAGATTGGCGATGCTGGCTTTAAGGATGTCCGAAAAGCGGATGAGAACAGGAAGCGAATATCCCTTCGACTGAATGTCGTCGACCAGATCTTTGAGGTCAATATCATGCTTGTTCTGGTGATTGGGTCTTACAACGATATTCCCTTTTGGGTTGATATCAAAATACCCTGCACCCCAGCCGCTGATATTATAATGTTCGCGGGCTTCTTCAATGGTCCACTTCGGCATTCAGAGGGGTCCTTTTTAACTGTATAAGTTTATGGAATGAGTCTATTAAAATTACCTCAAAGCTTGAAAATGTCAATTGAAAACAAAGCATTTTTTTGAATTCCTAAACTGTGTTATAAATTCTTCATTGTATGTTTAATCTTCAATCTGAACCAGAGATAGAAAATGAAAATTGAAAAAGTCGAAGTGCAGGAAATTGCTCGTCAGTTTGGCACTCCTGTTTATGTATATAGTCTTGAAATTCTGCGTCAATCCATTCAGGAGATTAAAAAACTCTCTCCTGTCACCCGGTATGCGATGAAGGCCTCATCTAATGTAAGTATTCTTCAGGAGATGCTGGCGAATGGAGTCAAGATCGATGCGGTGAGTGTTTATGAAGTTCAACGCGCTATTCGTGCAGGGTATAAGGCTGAAGACATATGTTTCACCAGTGACGTATTTTTTAATTCTGATGATGTGAAGTATTGCCTCGATAATGATATTTATTGTAATTGCGGCACATTAGGAATGGTTGAAGAATATGGTCAGGCTTTAAAAAAGCAGGGAACGGGTTCCGCAAAAATTTCTATTCGTATTAATCCCGGTGAGGGAGCGGGGCATTCAAAAAAAACCAACACAGGTGGGCCTTATAGCAAGCACGGCATCTGGTATCAAAACCTGGATGAGGTAAAGAAATTATTGAAAGAATATAACCTGACGCTTTCAGGAGTGCATATGCACATTGGTTCTGGTGGCGATATGGAACACCTCAAGCGCATTACCGGAAAACTAGTGGACTTCGCCAAAGAGTTCCCTGATGTAGAAACAATAAACTTCGGTGGTGGTTTGCCTTATCAGTATGATCCCGAGCTGCCGCAGGAAGATATCTCAGGCTACAAAGCTATCATCGATGAACGGGCGAAGGTTTTGAAAGATCATTTTGGTCGTGAAGTGGTATGTGAGATTGAGCCGGGAAGAAGATTTGTTGCTGGTTGTGGTTACCTGATCGGTGAAGTGCGTTCGCTCAATCACACTTTCGATGAAGACGGAAAACGTATCGACTATGTTTTGACCAATGTTGGATTTTGCCATTTGATTCGGCCGATGGCTTATGGATCGTTTCACCCTATCTGGTTTGATGGCGAAAATCTGGGGCCAGAACAAGATCTGATTATTGCCGGTCCGGTCTGTGAATCGGGAGATGTGTTGACCCAAAAAGATGAAGAGCCGGTTCCGCGGAAATTGCCGATGCCCAAATCGGGTGATTGTATAGTAATAGGTGGGGCAGGGGCTTATGGGCATGTCATGTCTTCGAACTACAATTCACAACCTCTCATCCCTGAAGTCATTGTCGATGGTGATCAATGCACCCTGACCCGAAAACGCCAGACGCTGGATGACATCATGCAGTCTGAAGTTTAAGATTTCTGAAATAGCGGATCAATTTTTTGGGCCATTTGTACATCTGCGAGGGTAACGCCGCTTACTGTGTGGGTCCAGTACCTTATTGAAATGCGTTTGTAGTTGATGATGATGTCGGGATGATGATTGTTTTCCTCCGCAGCTTCTGCAACTTTGCCGACAAACTCAATCCCTTCCATAAATTTTGAGGCGTGATGCACACGTTGAATGTAGGGAACGTCTTTTTCGTTCTTACCCGTTTTCCATTCCGGTGCCATCTCTTTTAATTTTTCTTCCAGTTCCTGTTCAGTTAACGCAGTTTTTTCTACCATTATTTTTCCTTTATTAGTTCTTCGAGTTTTTTCCGCAAGGTGATTTCGTGAGTCTTGAACACAAAGCTTTCTTTGCCGTTGATGCGTATTACGGGGATTCTTTCTTTATAGGATTCGAATAGTGCAGGGTCGGATTCGATATCCGTAAGGATTAGCGTTGCCGGAAAATCAGGTAGTACCCGATCAACAATTTCTTTCGCATCGTCACAAAGGCAGCAATCTTTTTTTGTCAGGATTTCGATTTGAATTTGCATCATATTTTTTTAACCTGATTTACCACAGATAAACACAGATGGACACAGATTTGTTAAAGGCGCAAAAAATTATTTCAGCTTTACGGGTATAGACCAGTTGGCCCCACGCCGAGTGGTTACATGGAGTGGGTCATGGTGGTGACGGTGCCCCAGATTATGAGGGCTGCGAAGGTAACTATAAAGCCTACCAGAACGATCATTGCAAGAGGACGTTTTTTCCAATAACGTTCTTTATTTTGGTCGACGATGGGGATAGAAGCTAAAAATCCTATGATGACCGGGGGTGCTACGATTAAAAAAGGAACCCATACATTTTCCAAAGCATATATCCAGACAAACTGCCAGGGAGGCTTGGTAACTTCGAGACCCAGGACCGGCTCATCTCCCAAAGGAGGTGCTATCGTTAGTGCCAGCAGACAAATTAATAGAAAGACCCCTGCGCCAGCTTTTCTCAAATAAGCCATGTGATGCGTAAAGGGAATGTTTTTTGCGGGCTTCGTTGCATCTGGCAATTGTGAAAGTTTGTGGTATTTGACGTAGAATAAATGGAGCCCGATCATCAATATCGCGATGATGGGTAGCAGAGAAATATGCGCCATATAGATCCTATTCAAAAGAGGGACCCCTTGTGCAAAAGCTTCGGTGAGCGGCAACCCGAAAATGCCCATTTGCTCTGCAACCCAAAGAAAATGCGCTAACGCCTCATAAGCTTCCTGATCCCATTTAAGAACGGTGCCGGTGAAAAGCAAGTTGACCATCATAAGCATTATTCCAATGCCTATGAGCCAATTGATTTCCCGCGGATTTTTATAGGATGCCGTGAAGAACACACGGATGACATGCAGAGTCATGGTCACCGTCAGTACTTCTGCGGACCAGAAGTGGATGCCTCGTAAGAACCAGCCTAGATATACTTGATCAACAAGGTAATGCAGGCTTTGATTTGCACGTTCTGGGTCGGGGATGAAAAACTGAGCTAACAGAATACCGCTGATTACCAGAACCCCGAAGGCCGATAAGGTCATTCCTCCCAGGGAGTATTTTATGGAATTTGAATGCTCGGGGATGTCGTATTCAAGGAGGTGGATGCCTAACCGGTCTTCCAAAATTTTTGTAAGTCCGTTGGCCATGTTGTCATTCCCTCGGTTTTATGAAAGTCAAACCTGCAAAAACAAGCCCAGCCAAAAAGGTAATGCCCGCTGCTACTCCATAGCCTTTGCTCGATGTGCCCACTGTTTTATGTTTCGCTGACTCTACTTTTGGCATGTTGTGGTCATCGCTCTCTTTGTGGCTGCCTTCCATTTTCATTTCCGTTTTCTGCGTAGGTTCGACAACTTCACCGGGCATGAACAGGTCACTGGGAGAGAATAAACCCGAATCCCCAAAAGGATCTGATGCTTTCTCTTCATTGGCATACATGGGGTCGATGGAAGTTGGTTCTTCTGTTGCAGTTATTGGAGTCGATTCTTTTTTGTGGCCGCTATGCGCCAGTGCGTTTTGGGCGCTGAAAATAAATAGAACGGCGATCAATGATAAGGAGAATGACTTCATGATCCCATTACCAATTGTGTGAAAGCTTCCAGTGTCTCATCGTTAGCCCAGTCTCTGGGGCCAATGGCTTTGTGTCGAATAAGTCCCTCGCGGTCAACGATGAATGTTTCAGGAACACCGGTGGTTTTATAAACTTTTTTTGCTACGATGCTTTCTGGATCCAGCAATACGGGAAAGGTCAGATTGAATTTTTTCATAAAGGGTTCAATCAGTGTTTGATCCTTGTCGACACTTATCGTGAGCATTTCAAATCCATGATCTTTAAACTTACGGTATAGCTTTTCCATGGAAGGCATTTCGACCTCGCAAGTGCCGCACCAGGTGGCCCAGAAATTTATGAACACCACTTTACCTCTGTAGTCCGAGAGTTTTACTTTCCCGCCGGACAGAGTTGAAAGCTCAAAATCGGGAGAAATAAATGCCTCTGCGGGATACTCGGTTTCGTACGGCTTAAGCTCTACCTTATTCAGGGAAACAACGAACACAGATAACAGCGCTGCTACCAAAAAGGTGTAAGGGATGTAAATGCTAATAGGTTTGTCTTGGGCTACGTTTTCCATTTTTTATAATATTTTGTTTAGGTGTCTAAGTTCGACGATAAGGACGATAGAATTTTTTGTCTACAGCGATAACGATTTCGTCCAAAGTTTTGCCTTGATTGTACAAGTCATAAGCATAAAAAACTTCGTTCAAACAAATATCGCATTTGGAACCATGCTTATTAGTGTAACAAGTTAATAAGGTTTTGTGGTTGTGATTTTTTTTGCAATAACAATAGCAGAACAGGCTATCGATTACCTTTGGTATTTCGGCTGCAATTCGATAGGCCTCTGCCACCCTTCCTGTAAAAATTGCATCGGTCAGTATGGGACGGGTTTCAATTAAAAACCCCGTTGCCGGCGCTACAGGTGGAACTTTTACGGATGGTTTTGTAGTTATATATACTCCTGCTACGACCACGCAGACAAAAATCGCCATTGCTATGGTTGAGACACGTTTTTTATTTATATTGGAAATGTTATTCCCGGATTTCTTTTTGGCCATTTTCTGCAATAAACCCTGATTGAGTTAAATAAAGTATTGATTGTACTTAATTATATTGACTGTCACCTTTTGATTCAACTAAAACCCTCCAGCCCCCCCCTTGTCAGGGGGGATTATTAAGTACCCCCCTCTCCAGGCCGAGTGGCTAACGGATGATTTGGTACCATTTTGTTAAAATGCGCGGAGGAAATCCTAATTTAAACAGTGTGGCGATGAGGATGTTTCTTAAAGTCGTGAACCAGATGCCTTCTTTAGTCCATCTACGGGGTGATGTGAGAGCTTTTTCTTTAAGAAGAACTACCGATCCTAATTTTTTCAGTCTTTTGAAAAAATCGATATCTTCACAAATAGGTAGCTCTGTAAATCCGCTCATTTGATGGAAGATGGAACTTTTCACAAAAAAAGCCTGATCGCCATAAGCCATTCCCAGGTATTTTGAGCGTATATTTGCAAGCCGGGTGATTAATTTTAGAGACCATTTTTCGGAATCAATACAAAGCGAGAATGCGCCACCGATTTTTTCTGGGTTTTTCATTGAGTGCAGCATTTTTTTGTAGCTGGCAGGTTCAATTCGACTGTCGGCATGAAGGAAAAGAAAAATATTACCTGTGGCGATTTGTGCCCCGGCATTCATTTGCGGTGCGCGGCCAGAGGGTCCCTTGATCACGAATTCAGTAAAATTTTTTGCGATTTCGATGGTGTTGTCATTGCTGCCACCATCGCTAACAATCAATTGATGAGGTGAAAGCTGTTGTATTTGCGTCAGGGTTTCGCTCAAACACCGCGCTTCATTAAAGGTGGGGACGATAATCGAAATTTGCAATGCATTTTCCTTGGGTTTTCGGGCCTGTCTATGTCTAGAGCATCACTACGCCTTTGTAATCAGGCATCAATATATTATAGAATAGGGGTAGGTTAAACCCGATTTCACCATTTTTCTGTGCGCCCGGTTGTGGGCAAGGTAATTATGTTAGCGCATTTTATAGATTCCCGATCATTTCAGTGTGGTTATTTTCAAGACCGCCAGTCTCTATTCGAAGAATATTTGCTTGAAGATGTATCGGAATCCGAGTTCGAGTATTTATTGGCACATGGTATGCGCCATTTTGGTGACTATTATTTTCGCCCCCGTTGCCAAAATTGCTATCTTTGCATTCCTATCCGTGTGCGTATTAACGAATTTAAAATGACACGCAATCAAAAACGCGCTTTGAACTCATGCAAACATATCAAAATGAAAATCGGTGATCCCGTGTATACAGAGGAAAAATTTAAACTTTATCTGACGCATAAGAAAAGGTTCAATTCTCTGCAGGACGACGTGGAAGATGAACAGAATTTTCGCATGTCATTTTATGTGAATACTCCTTTCGGAATTGAGTTTGAATATTATCAGGATGGGAAATTGGTCGGCGTGGCTTTGGGGGATAAAACTTCGAAATCGTTTTCGGCGATTTATACTTTTTATGATGTCCCAGATAAGAGAATGAGCCTCGGCACTTACAGTGTATTAAAGCAACTGGAGTACGCGCAGCAGTATTGTATGAAGTATTTTTATCTGGGATATTATATTTCCGAAAATGCGTCTCTAACTTACAAGTCTAGTTTTCGGCCCAATGAAGTTTATATGGGGCGGGAATGGCGTCGATTTAGAAACGCTGCAGGAGACTATCTTATTTCTAAAAAACGCCTGCAATGGAAAAACTCCGACCTTCTTGTCAAAGCCGCCTCCACCAGCGTGACACTGGATTCTCAATAAACCTCTGAGCAGCGGAATAAATTCTATTCCAGAATCAAAAAGGTTTAATTTTAACTTGAAAGGTTTTGGTCTATTGCTACTCTTCGCCAGAGGAGGTTAGAGGACATCGGTAAAGACGAGGACCATCCAAATGACCAGGACGACGTTGAAAATCACACCTACATGGAAGAACCAGTTGAAGAATTTAGAGTGGCCGTATTCGTAATCGTCTTTATTTTCTTCTGTCATAATCGATCAGTCCATTACCAGAGTGGTCAAGCGTTTTGCCAGTTCTGAGCCGCGAATCGCTTTTCTAATTGGGCGCTCTATAAAGTTAAGACTCATATAAAGCCGATCGAGATTCATAAAAGTTTGTGAATCTGCAATAGCCTGCCCGCCTTCATCTCTTATTTCGTTTCTCCAGATACTCAATGCGCTCAGATTTTTAAGATAAGGTGAGTTGGCAAGTGCAATGGCACCGGCATTTCCCATTTTATTG
>JABJCF010000307.1 GCA_018665625.1 Nitrospina sp.
CGGGTCAAAGGTACCCCCCAATAAGCCAACATTTTTCATAGAATCCGTCATAGCCTGAATCGTTTATAAGATAAAGATGATCTTAAGTAGCATTAATTTTCACCCAAAGAAAAAATGGGGAGACATTAATTTTACAAAAATTGTCAATTAAGTGACATATTATGTCTATTTATTTCTACTATTGTGATGGGTCATTGTTCAGGACGTTTATACTGTCTATTAGAACAGTATGTTTATATATGTTATGATAAACTATCTGCATTTTCATAAAAGGCATAAAGTTTGCTTTGTTTAGAATCAAAAGCATCAAAACAATGCATTATCAAATTTGTTAATTAATTTATGAGGAGGAGAAAATGCTATCGAGATTTAGAAAAATAAAAGGTGAAAAGGGTTTTACCTTAATCGAATTGCTGATCGTTATCGCTATTATCGGTATTCTAGCTGCTATCGCTATTCCACAATTTAGTTCTTATAAAGCTCGAGCTTATGACTCGGATACTCAGGCAACTCTGCATAATTTGTATCTGGCTTGCAGCGCTTATTGGTCAGACAATGGGTCTAACAATGCTTGCAGCGAGGATATTGCTACAAACAGTTTTGGATTTTCCAAATCCGCTGACATGACTATAACCTTCTCCGGCACGGATGAAGCCGGTTTTGATGTAACAGTTGAAAACGGAGCGGGTGGTAATGATGGTGGCTATAGATTGACTGCTGGTGGAACAATTACCAAAAACTAACAATGCTTTAATGATTTCCTGCTTCACCGAGTGTGAAGCAGGGAATTTTGTTTTATAAATTCAGGAATTACTTTTTATGAATGGATTAAGCATTCGACCTGTTTTTTTTTATTCTTAATTCCCGGTTGTTTTTACCTATCCACTCTTCTCCCATCCATTGGTCATGGAGACACACCTGAATTTGTTGACACAGCCTTTGCCTTAGGCATCAGTCACCCTGCAGGGTTCCCGATCTATAATCTAATTGCTAAACTATTCACGTTTTTCCCTTTGGGTTCGATTGCGTTTAGAGTCAATTGTATGTCGATGTTTTTTGCATGCATGACTTTGGTCGTTCTTTATCTAGCCACAAATAAAATTATTGAAATATGTTTTCCTGAAAGCAATCTGCAATCTAGAGAATGGTCTGCCCTTTTTCCACCTATATTTTTGGCATTCAGTTTTCCGTTCTGGTCGAATTCTTTGGTTGCCGAAGTTTACACCTTGCATGCCTTTTTTACGATCTTGATCATTTACCTACTTTTGTTATGGAAAGCTGAAAACGATTTGAGGTTTCTATTTCTGGCGGCATTTTGTTTTGGTTTGAGTGCCGGAAATCACGGGACGGTAGCCTTTTATTTGCCGGCTATTTTAATTCTATTCTTTGCCTGGGAAAAAAATAAAAGAATAAAAAATCTGGGCCTCACAAGCCTGATTTTTATTTTAGGATTTTCTGTATATCTTTATTTACCGATACGTTCGATGGCAGATCCCATTATTGACTGGGGAAACCCAGAGACGCTGCAAAATTTTTACGACCAGGTGACAGACCGTCGTCATTCAGAATTTCATTTTTCAAAACTGAAAGTGCATGCATCAGAAACCAACCCGGTTTCTTCATTTTTGGATAAATCTTTATCAATAGCTTCGAAGGTGGGTTTTGTTTTTTCACGATTGATCAATGATCTTGCTTCACAATTCACCTGGGTGATGGTGATAGGTTTTATGGGAGGTGCAATTTTATGCGCAAGAAAAAACCTTCCTCTTTTCATATTTCTATTTCTGATTGCTGCGCCGAATGCAGCCTTTTTTGTTGGGTGGAGAGAGGAGAGTTATTTCCCATCCTATATCGTAACCTGTTTATGGGCGGCACTCTTTTTTTATTGGCTGTTATACGAAAAACTTTTTTTAAGTGTAAATGAAATCTCAAACCTTGAAAAAGGGGCGGAATTAAAGAAAACAGCTCGGTTCAGTGTTTGTGCAATATCAGGAGCCTGTATTTTCTGGTTGATGATTTCAAATTACACCAAGACTGATAGGTCAGAAAGTTATTTTGGAGAATCCTTATTGAAAAAAGAACTACTATCTGTAGACGATGAAGGTATTCTCGTAACAGAAA
>JABJCF010000308.1 GCA_018665625.1 Nitrospina sp.
AAATAAAATGAGTAAAGAATCATTAGGATTATTAATTCGAAAGCTGAGAAAAGAAAAAGGATTTAGCTTTCGCGGATTAGAAAAAGAAATGAAAATAATGGCTATCAAGTTGGTCATGGATGAAAGCGGTGATGGTGTTATGGGTGATTTTCGTCAACAAGAGGTTCAAGGAATGTCGGATAAAGAATTAGATAAATTATATAAGTCTCTTGATAAAAAAGATAAAAACGCTATTTCTTATGTCAATATTGTTCACCTTGAAAATGGGCGCATTGAAACAAAGCGTGACGTGCTTGTTCTATTGGCAAAATCACTAGACTACAATGAGGATGCATTGTTAGCAGAAGGTGATAAACTAGGAAGTGATGTAGAAGAAATAATCAATAAAAAATCAGATGTGGTGCCAGCTTTTCTTCGTTCTACTAAAAACCTCACTAATGAAGACTGGGATGAATTATCCAGGGTTGTACAAAAAATGAATAAGAAAAATGACTGACTTCCCTCATATACCCAAAATAAATATTGAATCGGCTACCCAGCAGTTATTGAAGGATTACCACAATAGTACCGGTAAAGCTGTTTCAGCTACAACCCCGGTCTTTGAATTGATTGAATTCCTGGGCTATAACCTTGATTTCAGGAGTGACGGGTTCTATGAAGACCCCAACAATCTTGGCGGGTTGCATATTGATGAAAAGCTTGTTGTGATCAATGAAGGCCTAACAGAGCAAGAAGGCCGCATGCATTTTACTGCGGCCCATGAGATCGGCCATATCAAGCTCCATGTCCCCATTTTGATGGAACAGAGAGCAAGGGAAAATATTCTATGCCGCAAAGATGAAGGGTTTGAAGGAAATAAGAAAGACCCAAAAGAGTGGCAGGCTGATACATTCGCAGCATACCTGCTCATGCCAACCGACAGAGTGACTGATGCCTTTAATAAAGTCTCCCAGCATCCAATCACATTAAAGAAAAAACGATTCTTGAATTTATTCATGAAGACCAGGCCCGCCAGGCAGCGCTCACTTTGGATTGCAGAAAACGTGATCAATGAAGGTGGCTTTAAAAATGTATCTAAACTCGCAATGACCAATCGTCTTATTGGACTGGGCTTTGTACGGGGAATAGGATACCAGAAACTTTTAGGAGTGTGAAAATGAAAAAAATACAAAAGAACCAAAAAAAATCAGGAACCTATCACCCTGGTACTGGAAGATGGAAAAGTCCTGGAAATACTGTCAATTGAGAATGTTGTAGATCCGGAAGACGAGTACAACAAATTCTATGAAGATTGCGAAAAACTCTATCCTGAAATGCCAAAAGCATGACAGGGAATACTATATGATCTAGAAAAATTTCATTAACCGTCTCCAGTACGGGTTTAGCTCGGGAAATGCCATACCAGAGTAATAATAAAACAACTATAAAGGAGATTAAAATGATTAATTCTGGAATGATGGGCATGCCCTTACACTTTGGGAAAATGCCTAAATGGCTCACCGAAAGGATGGGCAAAATGGGTTCGGCTATTATCGAATCTGTAGCACAAAATTATGGGAAGTCTGAAGTTCTTACCAGGCTTTCTGATCCAAACTGGTTCCAGGCACTGGGTGCCGTTATGGGCATGCAGTGGAACTCTTCAGGTGTAACCGCAACGGTTTTGGGATCCTTAAAGCGCAAGATCAACCCCATGGCTTCCGAACTTGGGATTTACATCCTAGGTGGAAAAGGAAAATATGGATGGAATACACCTCAGCAAGTAAGACGCGTTTCGGATTATCATAGTCTCAAGGGGGACGAATTGGTAAAAGCAAGCCAGCTGACCCGGCGGGTAGATAATAATGCGATTCAGGATGGCTATAACTTGTATCAGCAGTTTTTTATTCTCTCCGATGAAGGTGAATGGACTGGTATAACTCAGGGAATGAATACAAGAAGCAGGCGTGCACGGCGCTACCATTGGCACTCCCCTACCGTTCGATCGTTTGTCAGTGATCCTCATGTTGGTATTGTAGGTGACCGCGGTGGAGAGATTCTAAATCTTGCAGACAGTCGCGCTGACTTTGCCCGGACGAATATTGTGGGGCTAACGAAAGAGAATCCTAAAGAAGTTTTGGATGTCTATAAAAATATGACACTTCCCAACCGACATGATATCCGAGAGAAGGATCTTAACCTAAAACGCCTGGGTGCCGTCCTGCAAATGGCATACAACAGCGAGATTAATAATTTTGAAGATCTGCTCATGTTAAAAGGTGTTGGACCGCGAACGTTAAAAGCGCTCGCTTTAACCAGTGAAATGATTCACGGTGATGCTTCTCGGTTCGAAGATCCTTCCCGCTTTGCATTTGCTGTTGGCGGGAAAGATGGTATCCCCCACCCTGTTGATAAAAAAGCGTATGATGAAACTATTGAAATGCTTTCTGATTCTGTTGAAAAAGCTAAAATTGGTGATAAAGATAAATCCAAAGCACTGAAGCGGCTACATACTGCAACCAAAGATGTGGAATCGCGCTATACCCCGACAGCGTTCTTAAAAGATATCCTGGACATTGAATGGGATCATGCTGAAAATAATGGTGGAATGACTTTCATGGGTAAAACCGTAAAAGGATTAACCCGGGCAATTACATCAATACAGAATACGGTTCTCTATGGATCGAAAGCTGATAAGAACTAAATATGGCAACCCGACATAACCCATCTAAACCAGACGGTTATGACCCCATCGTCCTTACTCGGACGGCGGAGCGGACCGTGGTGAAAGGCAATAAGCGAAAGTATGCCCGACTATCACGACCGCTCCGTTTTTATGGGGGAATTACCTCGGCTCAGGAAGTGGGATGCAACTTAAGATGCAAATTTTGTTTTAGTGATAAACCTGTACGACGCCCTCAATCCACGGGACGATTCTACTCGCCCCAGGAAGTATTTGACGCACTAACAAAAGGCGCTGAAAAGAATGGGCATAGGCTCATTTCGGCTTCTGCATCCGAAGGAACGCTCGGTAAGGAACACCTGTTTGAGCTCTTAACTCTGGTAGATAAATCAGACTTTGTATTTGTTTTGGAAACAAATGGAATAACTCTGGGACATGATCCGAATTTTGCTCAAGAGTTAGCTCACTTTAAAAATCTTCATGTACGTGTATCCATAAAAGGATGCACGGCCAAAGAATACAATCAATTGACCGGTGCTGCATCCGAAAGCTATGGCCTGCCCTACAAGGCACTGCAATACCTGATGGATGCAGGGGTTTCTTGCAATGTATGTTTGATGATCTCATTCAGTACATCAGAAAATATAGATAAAGCTGAAACACGATTGGCTGAGATCCGCCCAGGTTTATTGAAATCATTAGAGAAGGAGCACATTACTCTTTTCCCCAAGGTAGCTGCCAGACTTAAAAATGAAAACATTACCCCAAATACCATTCGTCATGGTGGGAAAATCATTCAACTCA
>JABJCF010000309.1 GCA_018665625.1 Nitrospina sp.
AAGAGTTGGAAGAAATTGCAGCTCGAAAAGCCCAGGCTAAAGCACCCAAAAAAGAAGACACCACACTTTTCATGGGTGAGCTTGAGCAAGGCTTGGATGAAAATGCCGAGTAATTCCTAGCTCCCTGTAGTTTAAAAACCAAAAAGATCACACCATTGACCCGTTTATATTTTCCATATAAGCGGGTCTTTTTTTTGTGTTTTTTTGCAAATCCATGCTGAATAAAAAGAAAATCAAATAAATAACACTGAGTTACCTTATAAAGATTGACAGATTAAAATAATCCACTATCCTACTAATTCGAATCGTTAAAATAATAAATATTAAATCAGTTATTTTGGGCTTTATGAGATGGCGAAAATTATTTCATATCCAATCTAGTCATTCCAATTACGTTATAGGAGGTTGATGTGCGAGCATTGGTAATTGATGATTCCAGAGCCATCAGGATGATTCTGGGGCAAATTTTAAAAGCTTTAAAGTTTGAAGTCTTTAATGCAGGTCATGGCTTGGAAGCTCTGGAGAAATTAAAGGAAACCGGTCCAGTCGAACTTGCATTAGTAGATTGGAACATGCCCGAAATGAATGGGTATGAATTCGTATGTGAAGTGAGAAAAGACGATAAATATAAGGATATGCGCCTCATGATGGTGACCACCGAAACTGAAATGTCACAAGTCATAAAAGCTTTAGAGGCGGGAGCAAACGAGTATGTAATGAAACCTTTTACAAAAGAAATGATTGTTGAAAAACTTACAATTATGGGTCTGTCTGTTGATTAAAAAACTCAATATTAGCGATTTGTAGAACAAGGAAAATCATGCCCATCAATCCGACAGACTTTGATTATATAAGCAAAATTGTAAAGGAAGAATCAGCAATCGTCCTTGAGAAAGGAAAGGAATATCTGGTTGAATCCAGATTAATGCCTTTAGTCCATCAGGAAAAATTGGAATCCCTTGAAAATCTGGTTCGAAAATTAAAAGCGCAACCAAGAGGTGAGTTGCGGGACACAGTCATCGAAGCAATGACAACCAATGAGACTTCCTTCTTTCGAGATATCCATCCATTTGAAACATTAAAAAAAGAAATCTTTCCCGATTTAATAGAAAAAAGAAAAGATAAAAAAGAATTAAATATTTGGTGTGGAGCAAGCTCAAGCGGCCAGGAATGCTACTCCCTGGTGATGATTCTAAAAAATCAATTCCCTGTACTCGATTCCTGGAAAATCACATTTGCAGCCAGCGACATTTCCAACCAGATGTTAAACCGCTGTCGAAGTGGAATATATAGCCAACTGGAAATCAACCGCGGACTGCCAGCCCCATTAATGGTTAAATATTTTAATCGGCTAGGAACAGAGTGGCAGGTAAAAGATGAATTACGAAAAATGATCCAATTTCGCATCACAAATCTTTCAGAAAAATGGCCCTTCATGCCCCCCTTGGACCTGATTATGATGCGCAATGTTTTGATTTATTTTGATGTCGAAATGAAAAAAGATATTCTGGGTAAGGTTCGCAAACTATTAAAACCCGATGGCTACCTTTTTCTTGGGGCTGCCGAAACCACCCTCAATCTTGATAGCAATTTCGAAAGAATGCCCTACAAACAATCCGGTTGTTACCGCTTAAAACAAGGCTGATGCCATGCAACAATATGAAACCGAAATTATTCATTACACAGAAGATATCTGGAAATCCATACTCGATCTTGATGTAAAAAAAACTGAAGACGCATTCTGCCCTCTCGGTGGAGAAAGCATTCTTGCAGGATGTGTGCACATCACCGGAAAATGGGAAGGCGCTGTTTCACTGGACTGTCCTGTTGAACTCGCCAAGAAGGTAGCTTCCATCATGTTTCAGTTGAAAGAAGATGAAATCACTACCGATCTGATTGAAGATGGATTGGGAGAGTTGACCAATATGACGGGTGGTAACATGAAATCTCTACTACCTGAGCCCTGTTATTTGTCTCTCCCTGCAGTGACCATGACTCAACACGGACTTCGAATTCCGGGTAGCGAGTTGGTATCAACAGTTACCTTTCAATGCTGGGGTTATAAATTCAGAGTATCTGTGCTTAAAAAATCAAATAAAAGCTAGCAGAAAGCAAAAGTTCTTAAAAACGATTACCCATCCAGCTTAAGAGATCTATTGATGCAGTTTCTTGAAAGCGAAATTCAAAAATACAACAAACTCGTCTGGTCCACTCTGTTAGGTTTTGACATCGAACCGGAATCAGGGACATACAATTTTTCTTCAGAAGATACCGTCACTGGAAGCGTTCAGGTAACAGGGAAATGGAACGGCGTGATAAGCCTTTACCTGCCTTCCGCTTTGGTGGCACGGATTACTGAAACCATGTTCTCTTTGAATTCTGGAGATTCTTCACCCGAAACGAAAAAAGATGCTATTGGAGAATTGATTAATATGATCGGCGGTAATATAAAATCAATGCTTCCTCAGCCCAGTTCTCTTTCCACTCCCATTTTTTCTATGGAAGGGCAAAGCCAGCAGTTTCCCTACACAAAAAGAGTTACCGAATGTAAGTTTGTATGCAATGGCAATCCGTTTATGCTCTCTTTATACGAGCAAACGAAAGACCCTAACGAAAAATAAAGGGTTCTAATTAGGAAGGAAAATCAAGTCTTGCGCTTGAGGCCAGTATGTTCACCCAACTCTTTGTCAACGGCTTCTGCATTTTGCGAGTTGTAGCG
>JABJCF010000310.1 GCA_018665625.1 Nitrospina sp.
AGCAGGGAATAGAACCCAAGGTTCATCATTGCCAGAGTGTTCAGGTTTCCTGGATTTTTATTTTTGTTGAGTCCACGCAGGGTCCAGGCCGAAGCCATTTCAAAATCGTCGGTTTTATAATAGGTCCATCCGAGTTGGATGTAATTTTTCAAAGCGGCGGGGTTTTGATCAATGAGAAATCGGTATTGCTCTATAGCCTGGGTAAAATTATTCATTCGGTAATAAGATTCTGCCAGTCCAGCGTGGATTTTTTCGTTGCCTGGAAACTGCCTTTGCATGCTTTTTAAGGTTTGAATGGCTAGAGCATGCTGTTCCAGTCGTGCGAATGCGTTAGCGACGTTTATTTTGTTTTGAATGCTTTCGGGTTGTAATTTTGCCAAAGCCTTTAAGTGCAACAGGGATGATATGATGCGGTTTTTCTTCAAGAACAAGTTCGCAAGTCTTTGATGCGCGGGTGTGAACCCACTGTTTATTTGAACAACCTGCATAAAGCTTTCAATGGCTGCTTTGAGATTGCCACTTTCCTCATGTACCAGTCCCAGGTTGAAAAGTGTAGAGATGTTTCCTGGAGAAGCTTTTAAAGCAAGGTTGTAATGTTGGATTGATTCATCATATTTTTTCAATTCGGAAAAAATATTTGCCAAATTATTTTGCGCGTCAATTGAGTTAGGATTGATTTTAGTAGACAACTGCAAATAGAAAACTGCCCGGTCCATTTTTTTGTTTTGGTAATACACCATACCTACATTTGAAAAATAGGCTCCGAGAGTTTGTTTGAGGTTTAAGTTTTTTAAAAAGTAGGAACCTTCTTTTTCAGAAGGGGGGAGGTATCTCTGTTGATAAAAACTATCGGGAAACGATGTCCCCATTTCTGTTGCTTCGATATTGACTTGGGTTGATTCTTTTTCATAGCGAACAAAAAAATGATTGGGGAGTGGAACTCCAAAAAGAGGTAGGTTTAATTTTTGTCCCAAAATTAAATAGAGCAGGGACAGGTTCATGCAATAACCTCTTTTAGTTTTGAGCATCCCATGTAGAAAGAGTTCTTCATCATTTATAGGGATTCCTTGTGCATCGACTTGTTCGGTATATCGATATCCCGCCTGATGGTGAATTATCTTGCGTAGCGAGTTGATAACCCTCTTTGCCTCGGTGGAACCTTTTAAATCCTCTTTTACTTTTGAAACTAGATGGGTAATATTTTTTTGTAATGGCTGGGTATCCAGAGACGGATCCCAGTGTTTAGAGATGAGGAGTAGTGTTTCTAAAAGGTCAATTTCGGAGTCTGGAGTTTCTGCTATGCGGCTAAGCTCTTTTCCCACCAGTACTTCCCGGTTTGCATTCGCGCTTTGCGCAAGGGTAGGGCTGCAATAGAAAAACAGGATAAGATAAGCTGATATCAAGCGGAAACGTGATAAGATCATTTTTGCAGGTTCTATTTTTTTCTGGTCTTTTCATTATTATATCAGAAGTGATCCTGAGAAGTAGAAAAGAAACAGGAGTGTTTTTTTATAAATATTCTGGAAGCTCTAAATGAAAATTCTTGTGGCAGAGGACGATCTGGACAATGCTCGTCTTTTAGAAAATATTTTAAGGAAAAATGATCACTCTGTTGAGGTGGTTCCTGATGGTGCCAAAGCACTGCAACGTTTGCAGGTTGAAAAGTTCGATGCGCTTTTAACAGACTGGATGATGCCAGAAATGGATGGCATAACCTTGATACAACGAGTACGTGCTGAGGTTAAATCAACTCCTTTGATCTTGATGATTACAGCAATTAGTGATGATGATGCCCGGCAACAGGTTTTGCAGGCAGGTGCCGATGATTTTTTGATAAAGCCCTACCGGTCTACTGATGTGGTAAGGGTTTTGTCGGATGGGCTTGCCCGATTGAATCAGCCTCTCCCCGAACCGGATGACAGGGTGGTCACACCCGTACGAGTCAATGGCCTTCCACCCTTTGTTAGCGTAGTGGTTGCATCAGGAACAGGAGGGCCATCGGACATTCATCAGTTTTTTCAATCCATTGAAGGAAATTGTCCGGCAGCAATTTTTGTTGTTCAACATGGTCCAGACTGGATGATGACCCTGTTGGCCCGGCAGCTAAAGCAGGAGTCCAACTTCCCGTGTATGGTGGCCTATCAAGATTTGCAGCCAGCAAGAGGTCATATTTATCTTGCGCCCGGTAATCATCACCTGGCTTTTTCTCCGCCGCCGGTTTCTTTGGAATTGAATAATGAATCTAAGGAAAATTATTTGCGACCCTCAGCGGACTATTTGTTTAGGAGTGCTGCAACGGTTTTTGGTGAATTTTGTATTGCTGTTATTCTTTCTGGAATGGGTAGAGACGGCTCGCAAGGGGCAAGAAATATTAAAGCTTCGGGAGGGGTGGTTTTTGTGGAAGATCCTAAAGCAGCAGCGGCCTCTTCCATGCCCCAGACTGCGCTAGATTCAAAAGTAGCTGATGCAGCTCTACCTTTAAATATCCTTGGAGAGGCAGTGATGGACCAAGCCCTACGATTGAATAAAGAATTAGAACGTAGAAAAAAAGAAGAATGACCACACGTTGTGCACCCTTTCCCCTCTGTAAGGGGAAAATAAAATGCCTGCGGCGGTTCGCCGCTATTCCCTCCTGATCATCCAACCTTCCAAAAACAAAATTCCGGCAACAAGAAGAAGTAAAGGAGTCGCCAATAACATTCCTTCTGTAGAAGCAGCCTGATAGGCACTTGGTTCTGGTTTGTTTATCGTGATTTTAATATCGGGTAGAAGGGTATTAATGTCATCCTCGGATATTTTTTTTGGTGATGATTCTTTTGTGTCAACATTGATAGTGAAAGTGCCTATAGGTTGAGACCCTATTGGCAGTTTGTTGATGGCTTCCTGCGTGCTTTCGTTGGGAAGCTCAAATATCGTATAAATACCCGGTAGCTGGGTCTTATTGAATTTCATCATCCCCTTTTCTGTCAATGCTGAATGGATATTGCCTCCTGGAGTTTGGACAGCCCATTTAGCATCGGGTCGATCTATGTTTTGCTGAAAAGTTTCACCGACCAATAGGTCTTGGTGAGAAATGTTTTCAAGGCCACGAGTGGCGTACTGTGTCCATCTTTGTATCCACGGAAGAAAAGTAGGTTGTATTGGGAAGTCATTCCATTGCCGATCCAAAGAACTGAGAAATAAAATTATTTTTCCTTTTCCAGAGTCCGTTTCTATAACTGCGGGATTTTCATTGGTGAACCAATTTGCCACTTTAAATGTCTTTTTATCTCTTGCTTGAATAGTAAAAAACGAATGAAAGGGGATCTCCTTCATATCCTCAATAGCTTTGGCCGAAAAAGCTCGCATTACAGGGTGCTCGGTGCTTTTAAATAAAAGGTGGGTTTCATCAAAGCTTTTTACCGCCTCAAAAGTAACTGGCAAAAGGTTGCCCAATTTCTCATTGTAATATCTTGGGTTGATCTGATCGCCCATGCCAAATATTAATGCTCCACCGCTCAAAACATAATTTTCCAGTTCAAGCTCATAATCAACCGGAAGTTCTCTGACATTAGCGAGGATGACAACTGAAAAATCTGAAAGCTTTCTTAGTGGTAGCTCAGCGAGAGTCGAGACAGTGGGGTCAATATGCGAAACAGATACTGAAAAAGGATTGAGGGCGCGTTCCAGATAAAAGGACTCACTCTGATGTGAAATGGTTCCCGGGTCTCCATCTACAACCAGAACTTTGATGTTTTGATTGGGCAGGTGCGAGAAAAAGCGTTTGTCGTCTGTCGGTAATGCATCGTTACCGGCTTTTATTTCACCCAGGATAGTTTCTTCATTGCGTAAGGGAATGGAAAATTCTTTGGAGACGGTTTGCCCAGCTTGAATATCTATAAGAGTTTCTTTTTTTGTTTTTTTATCAAGAATCAATGAGATGGGTACGCGTTGACCCCCTTGAGAATGGTTGGTGATTTTTGTTGTTATTTTTAAAATTCTACTTCGTGCTAGAAACTCCTGTTGGGATTGAACGCTTTCTACAGAGATCTGATTATTTTTTATAGACAGCGTTGAGAAATCAAAAACCTTCAATGGAATATTAGGTAAATTCTCGATTTCCGAAAAAACTTCCTTGTCCCACCCATTTTTATCGAGATCAGTCAGTACGATGAGATTCTTTTCATTATTGCTTGAAGATTTTAAAAGAGTGGCTGCCTTTTCCAGGGCATGGCCCATGTCCGTTGTTTGAAAAGAAGGTTGTGTGTTTTGCGTTAATTTCTCAAAGCTTCTTTTTTGTGTCATCCAATCCTGATCGATACGCGCTGGGTAGGAGGCAAGGACCAAGCTGAACTCACTTCCTTCCGGGATTTGAGTTAGGAGTTTTGATGAAAACTGTGTTGCCGATTCAAAAAGTGTTTTTTCTTTTACCTGGCTTCTCATGCTAAAGGAGTCATCTAAAATAAAGACATAAGAAGCAGGTGAGTCGTTGCGAAAGGCTTCTGAATCTCCCAAAGAAAAAAATGGATTCGCCAACGCCAGGCTGAATAAAGCTATACCCAGGCAGCGCAGAAGAAGCAATAGAAGCCGGTTGGGGTTCGATTTTTTTATGGATCGTTTCTGTGATTGAAATAGTAAGTAAACTGCTGAAAAACGTACATGCTTTTGTTGTCGGCGTGTTAACAAATGGATCAAAATGGGAATAGATATTCCTAATAGTCCAAATAGAAAAAAAGGTGAGGAAAAATTTAAATTCATACTTTTAAAAAGCTTTTTCTCTTTAGCAGATAATAGCTCAAGGCTTGTTGAAGGGGAGTAGAAGTATCCAGTAGTACATAATCAACGCCGAGTCCGTTGCTGACTTGTTTCATATGTTCGATTTGTTTTTGTATGGCTTTTTGGTATTCCTCGCGAATATCCATGGGGTCCAATCCTACCGTCGGATCATCTTCAAGAGATTCAAATACTGTATCTCCTTCGAAAGGTAAGTTCAATTCATCTGGATGGAGAACATGAAAAAGAATAACTTCCAACCCTCTGGAACGAAGTAATTTCAAGCTTTTATGGATGTCTTGATCTCGGGTTAAAAAGTCGGAAATCAAGATCAGCATGCTGCGGCTTTGCAAACGTTCAGTCAAACCTCCAAGAACATTTTCTATCTGAGTTTCACCTTTTGGAGTAAGGGTTGAAAGTCCATGTAGGATATGTTGCAAATGCGAAGCTTTCGATCTTGGGGGTATGTGCTCAACTACATGATCATTGAATAAGGTCAACCCAACGGCATCGAATTGTTTTAAAAATAAATAAGATAAAGCCGCAACAAGATTGCAGGCGTAGTCAATTTTAGATTGGCTTTTTTCGAAAGGAGATTGATAGGCCATAGACCCGCTGGCATCGAGAAGAATTGTACATTTGAGATTGGTGGATTGCTCAAATTGCTTGACATGGTATTTATCTGTTTTTCCTGCTACCTTCCAGTCAATATGTCTAATCTCATCGCCCGGGGAATAGTCCTTGTATTCGGCAAATTCAACGCTTGATCCTTTGTGACGACTCCGATGCTGGCCTGTGAGTAACCCGTCGACTAAATTCATAGCCGTAACCTTTAGTGAAGAAATTCGGGCAAGAACCTGCGGATCGTAATTCTTTGGTGTGTTTTCCATAAACCGGTAAGAAACAAGGGAAATCAATTTGGTTCATTGTCTCATAAAACCCTAAGAGGGCAAAAACCAATAACCGCAGGTTGCCGATAAATCAAGAATACTGCAATAGGGCGTTCCATTTTCCTCCAGGCGTAGCCTTGTAGAGGGTTGACATTATGGGGGAGGCTTATAGAATGACTCTTTTTGCTTAGATAGAGGATTGACCAAAAAGATGAGAGCGACAAGATATTGTAAATGTCATTTTTTAAATGGGGAGTCGGAGCATTGGGGAATTCTGGACCGAACCGCCTTTGCACAAAAGGGGGCTAAAGCTCATTTTGCGCCTGATACACCCATAATTCCAAAACATCTATTGTTGGAACTGAATTTTGACTGGGAGCAGGAGAAAGTTTGGGGCAGCACGACTTACGAACTGCTAGCAAAAGTAAATAATATTTCCGAAATCGAAATGGATGCAGCGAATCTGGATATTGATCGAGTGCAAATAGGGGGCAAGCGGGTTTTATTTGAAAACACCGGTGAGAAGGTTATTGTTTTTCTTGCGAAACCTCTCAAAGGGGGATCGGTTATTAAATTAAAACTAAGCCACTCCGTTACCCGACCCGCTGCTGGTATCTATTTCACCAAACCTGATAAGGAATACCCTAACCGATTTAAAACCGTTTGGACTCAGGGGCAAGATGAAGATTCTAAATACTATTTCCCCTGCTTCGATCAACCCAATTTTAAGCAAACGACCGAGGTAAAGCTTCATCTCCCCAAAGGAATGTTTGGCCTTTCTAACGGTCGCCTACTGAAAAAAACAAACTCAGGATCAAAGAGTTTTTATCATTACAAACTTGAAATTCCTTACTCGACTTATTTGCTTTCTATTGTCGCAGGGGATTTTGTTGAGCATAAAAGTAAAGTCGGAAACATTGATATAAAGTGGTATGTGCAAAAGGGTAGAGAAAAAGAAGGGCGCAACTCGTTTAAAGATACCGGAAAGATCATGCAATTTTTTTCCAAATACACGGGTTATTCCTATCCTTACAAACATTATACGCAAATCGCTGTTCCGGAATTTGTTTTTGGAGGAATGGAGAATTTTACGGTTACCACGCAAACCGATCTCACTTTGCACGATGATCGCGCTCGATTGGATTTAGACTCAAATGGGCTCGTTGCCCATGAGGCGGCGCACATGTGGTTTGGAGATATTGTTACCGCAAAGGACTGGTCTCATGCATGGCTACACGAATCTTTCGCCACGTATTTCGATGCGCTATACACCAGAGAGTCCAAGGGAGAAGAAGAGTTTCGTTATCAGTTGCTGGAAGATGCGGAAACCTATTTCAGTGAAGATACCCGCTATCGGCGTCCGATAGTCACTCACATATACAAGGAGCCCATAGATCTTTTCGATGCGCATCTATACCCTGGCGGGGCTGTTCGGTTACATTATTTAAAAAACCTGATAGGTGAGGACAAATTTCGCAAGGCGCTTGAAATATTTTTAAAGCGCCATGAAAAAGGATTAGTCGAGACTGTTGACCTAAGTCGATGTTTGCAGGAAGTTAGTGGGAAAAATTTCGATGAATGGATGAGTCAGTGGATCTATCGAGGAGGCTATCCCATTCTGGAAGTGAGTTATTCCTGGAATAAAGAAATTGCTGAGGTAACGATCAAGCAAATTCAAAAAGCAGAAAAAAAGGGCGACGATCTTCTTTTTACATTGCCTCTCAAGTTGGAATTCTATTATTCGCGAGGATCGGAGAAATTTCCAATCGAGATCAAGAATAAGGAGGAAAAGTTTTGTTTCAAGTTAAAAAGAAAACCTCTTTATTTCAGGCTTGATCCAGACTACGAATGTCCCGTTAAAAAAGTTAAACTGGATATTTCAGGGGCCATGTTGCAGGAACAGTTAAAAAGAGACCGTGATCCGATAGGCCGAATTGAAGCAGCTCAGTCATTGGCAACAAAGTCTGCAAATGTTAAGATTCTTGATCGGTGCCTGAAGATCGAAACGGATTGGGGAGTGGCCCATCGAATTGCAGGAGCTTTGGGTAAAATTGGTGGAGAAGCTGCTCGCGATTCTTTAATCAAAGCGTTAAATCACCATAGCCATGCGAAAGTTAGATGGGGTATTATTCAGGCTTTGGCTGTGTTCACTCAGGATGAAAAGGTAGTGCGCTGCTTGAAAAAGGTCGCCATGGGTGACCCTTCCTATCGCGTTGAAGCGGCAGCACTTGGGGCTTTGGGCAGGATCAAGGCCAAGGATTGCCGGAAATTTTTGGAGGGGTTTCTTAATCGTCCTTCACATAATGATATAGGCAGAGCTGCGATATTCAGAGCTCTAGCGAATCTTGAAGATGAAGATGCCTGGCAAACGATTTTACAAGGTGCTGAATATGGTGCGCCACAAGGCAGTCGACCGGCTGCGATTCAGGGGTTGGCAAAACTGGCAAAGCGGTTTGAAAAATTAAAGCCTGAGGCGGTTGAGATTTTTAAGAGAATTGCAGAAGAAACTAGAGGTACCCCAGCGGCAACGTTTCGCGGTAAACTGGCGGCAATCCAATCCATGGGTGCGCTGGAAGAGTTGGCGGCGATTCCAATTTTGAGAAAACTGGCTGCCCGGGAAACCGATGGGCGACTAAAAAGAAGAGCCGAAGACACTATACGCGACCTAATGGAGTCGGCAAAGAAGCCAAAGGAAATGATATTGTTACGATCGGATCTTGATGATCTGATCAAAGAAAATAAATCCCTTCGCGATCGATTTGATTTAATGGAAAACCGAGAGGAAGCGAAATCCAAAAAGAAAAAAAGGACTTAACAGAATGAATAAACCATTTAATGATGAGCCGATAGATGTACTGGTAAAAAAACACCTTGAAAAAAAAGGAACCGTGCTGGATTTACGGATAAAGTACATCGGTGACGAAGGAGTTGATTTTCTGGCTAAATGCCCGGACTTGATTGATCTTGAAGTGCTGAATCTTGAGAGAAACGAAATCACCGATAAAGGAATTCAATCGCTGGCCAATTCTACTATTATCACCAACCTAAAAGAATTGCATCTGGAACGAAACGATGTGAGCGATGCGGGCGCTATTGCAATTGCCAATTCTTCAAACTTTTCCTACTTAAGTTTTGTCAACTTTTGGAAAAACAGGGTGGGTGCTGAAGGAGCTCAAGCCATTGCTTCTTCAACGAACTTAGTTAACTTGAGAAACCTTGATCTGGCACTAAACCAGATCGGTGATGAAGGTGCCAAAGCATTGGCCGCAAGCACCACTCTGGCCGGGCTTGAATATCTTGAAGTTTTCGGCAGTGGTCTTACCGAAGAAGGTAAAAAGCAATTGAAAGAATGCAACACCTTTCCTAAGCTACAACACCTTGTCCTTGAATAGCGGTTACTTCGCGTGTGTTAAATCTCTTCTTTAATATTATGCCCCTTAGGGGCAGGGCCAATTTGTTGGTACTTATTTAAAGCAGAGCTGATTGTGTTATGACCAGCTAAAAACCTCCTTGTCAGGGATAGGCCGCGATTTTTACATTGGATTCCACCCCAAGAATTTTCTGTGTTTTATGAATGATTGCGTTTGCGGTCGACTTGTCTTTTAGGAAAAGCCCTTCCTGCGCATTGATCGTCATTTTGGTTGTTTTAGGAGTAATAGATTCCAGGTCAATAAATATACTTAAATTTTTAGTTGTGGCTTCAATAAATCTTCCCTCTTCATTCCCTCGATTTTTAACTAGTCGTCCCTGAAAAATTCGATAGAGCCCATATATAAAGGGTGAAGATGGGTTTTGAGTGTTGTAAAATTGCCGGAAGTTGTTGAATATCTTTCAAAACCC
>JABJCF010000311.1 GCA_018665625.1 Nitrospina sp.
CACTTCAAGGGCTTAGAAATATTCTGGATATTTTAAGTAGCTCGATTCCTATTAATAAGGATGCAAAACTGGATAAACTGGCAAAAATAGGAATATCAGAATGTGATCGGATGGCAAGGATGATTTTCGGTCTTAGAAGTTTTAATAAACCCTCGACCGGCCAAATTTCCCCTGTTTGTATTAATAAATGCCTGGAAGAAGTGCTTATCCTGCAAAATAAATTGTTTGAAGAAAAAAATATACAAGTTAATACAAGTTTTTCTGACAATCTTCCCTTGGCTGACGCTGTGGAAGACCAAATCAAACAAGTTTTGTTAAATATTATTCAAAATTGCACAGATTCCATATCTGGTGTAGGTCAGATAACATTGACCACAGAGGCACAGGATTCCAGCATAATCATAAAATTTGAAGATACAGGATGTGGGATTTTTGAAGGTGATAAAAAGTATCTATTTGAACCGTTTTTTTCCACTAAGGTTGCAGAGCAGGGCACAGGGCTAGGTCTTTCAATTAGCTATGGCATAATCCGGGATCACGGTGGAGAAATAAAAGTTGCAAGTGAACTGAATAAAGGTACGACCGTTGTGATTTGCCTACCTATCAAAGGAGAAACAAATAAAGCGGATTCAACCCTTTCTTAACCAATAGGATAAAGCATGAAGAACAAAAGTATTCTAGTCGTCGATGACGAAGAAAGTATTCTCTTAAGCCTTGAGCATCAGTTGAGTCAACAAGGATTTGATGTTGACACAGCAGAAAGCGGGGAGGAGGCCATTAAAAAATTAGATGCAAACTCTTCCTATGATTTAGTTATTACTGATTTAAGAATGTATGGGGAAACCGGGGTGGATGTCATGATAAAGGCTCAGGAAACCAATGCTAATACTTCTGTGCTGATTATTACTGGGTTTGGTAGTGAATCACCCTTGTTTAAGGACGCTATGGCGCTAAAACCTTGCGGACATGCGTTCAAACCATTTTCCAAAGAAGAACTCCTGAAAAAAGTAAGGACCTGCCTGGAGGATACCAATTAATATAATTGCCCCTTAAGGTCAGTTATCTCAAACTAGGTTGGTCGGACCAAATGTAATTGACGCGGCCGAAGTCGAACATGATGTTCTGATCCCATAGTTTCCCCACATCTTTTACAATCTGATTGTATTTCCACACTTCTTTATTCTGGGTCTTGTTTTTACTATCCGGTTCTCCCAGAGCTTTCAAAATATCTTCTTTTCTTTTGTTCATGAATGTCGATTCAAATTCAATGACGGTATAAAGTTTTTTTTCAGCTTTAACCTGCGGAATTTCTTCAGAGGCAGCCTCAAGAAATTGGGGAGCAAGGAAAAGGAAAAATGCAAAAGAAGCAAGTATTGAAAATAATTTTTGAAAGGTCATAGAATTATTATGACCGAATTGGAGTTTTTTATCTAGGTATACATTTTGGCAACATATTTGCCGTAGCCGTTGTATGGAAGAGTTGCTCGAATGGCTCCGGTTCCGATCATCTTTTCGCGGTTCTGCGGCCAGCGCGGATGTGGGATGCGCGGGTCGACATTGGCGGTGAAATCATATTCGAGTCCTTGCAACGTCGTCCAGAAAGTTGCCGGTTTGTAATCGACGAGTTCGATTTTTACGATGGACTTTATACTTTTGAATCCATACTTCCACGGAACCGCCAGACGAATTGGAGCGCCATGTTGTTTTGACAAAGGGTGCCCGTATATTCCTGTTGCCAGAAATGTAATTTCATTCATGGCCTCCTCTAATGTCAAGGCTTCAGTGTAGGCCCAGGGCTCCCAAAAAGCCAGTTGCCCTTGCGCGGTGAAGGGTTGGTAGAAGGTTTCCATTTTGACGTGGGTTGCGGATGATTTTGGCTCCACGAGTTTTAATAGTTCTTTAAATGCAAACCCGGTCCACGGTACCGCCATCGCCCAGGCTTCGACGCAGCGAAGACGATACAACCTTTCTTCAATGGGCATGGATTTTAACAGGTCGTCAACATCGAATGCTTTTGGCTTATTGACCAATCCGCCGACCTCGACTTTCCAAGGTCGTGTGTTGAGTTTTTGGGCGTAATGGACCGGATCGATTTTATCCGCTCCGAATTCATAAAAATTATTATAAGTTCCAGAAATTTTTTCATCGGTCAACGGTCGGTCGAGTTCAAAATTTGTATTGCGTTTGGCGGGATAGAGTTTTTTTTCTGTTTCGTTCCATTCAATTTCAGGAAGAGTGCTCGGAACAGTAGAAGGACCGCATCCGTATAATGCTCCCACCGTAGCCAGAGAGGTCAAGGCGGTACCCTTAATAAACTCTCGGCGCCTCAGGTATACGGACTCAGGCGTTGCGAGGTTCTCGGAAATCTGCCAGTCTTTTTTTTGAATGAAGTTGACCATTCGATTTCTTAGGATTTAACCGGTGACCCAGTCATCGATCGCATTTAAATATTCAGGCAGTCCTTTTTGAATGGGCAGGGAAATAATTTCCGGCACATCATAACTGTGGTTTTGTTTCACCCAGTTTTCAAGCGCACCGTATTTTTGTTGTCGCGTTTTGGCGATCAACAAAATCTCATCATCGACATGGACCTTTCCTTCCCAAAAATATGTAGATTGAATGCCCGGGACGGTGTTGACGCAAAAGGCGAGTCTTTTTTCTACCATTCCTCGACTTAATTTTTCTGCTTCTTCTTTTGATCCCGCCGTAATAAAGATGACGCAATGCTCATCCATACGAACCTCCTTCGTCAAAGCACAAATTTTAACAAATAAAACCCTAACACGAGCAAAACGAAAAATACGATGCTGAACAAATTGAAGTACTTTTCTATAAGTGCCTTAATGGGAGGGCCGAATTTATAAATTAGAAATCCCACCAGAAAAAACCGAGCTGAGCGACTGATAGCCGATGCCATGATAAATGTGGGCAAATCTATTTTAAATGTACCTGCGGCAAGAGTGAAAATTTTATAGGGCAAAGGAGTGAAACCAGCAGCGGCCACTGCCCACCCTTGATGCTCGTTGTAGAGTCCTCCAATTTTGTCGAAGGTTTCCTGCAAATGATAAAAGTCTACGATTCGCTGACCCACAATATCCATAAACTGGTATCCAATAAAATAACCAAACACACCCCCCAACACTGAGGCTATCGAACAAAATAATGAGAACCTCATCCACAAGGCAGGTACGGCAACGGTCATGGCTATTAATAAAATATCCGGCGGTATCGGGAAAAATGACGACTCAACAAAAGAAATAATACAAAGGGCAGGTAAGGCATAAGGCGTTGCTGCCCAGTGCAGCACCCAATCGTAGGCAGATCTGAATAATTTCATGTAAGGATATTTTTAAAAGGATTAAAGAAGATTTAAAGGATCAACATCGACGGTTATTTTTATTTTTTCACGAACCTTGGTTTCATTTAGCTGAGAACATTTTAGCAAAATGTTTTGCAATTGTTTCATATTTCCTCCACGCAATATCAGGTGCCAACGAAATTTATTTTGTATTCGATAAAGCGCCGCCTTGGAAGGTCCGATTAATTCCACCGATTTTTCTCTGGATACCAATCGCGAAAGTGACTGCCTGAGCCTACCCACAGCATTTTGCCCTTGAACCTCATTTTCACAAACGACTTCAAAGGCTATCAGCCTTGTGTAAGGAGGATAGTTCAACCGTTTTCTGAGCTTCAGTTCTTTATCGTGGAAGGCGTTAACATCATGTTCCATCACATACTCAAACATATAATGCTCGGGATTATTGGTTTGGATGATAACTTTCCCCGGAACTTTGCCACGCCCTGCTCTACCTGCTACTTGCGTCATCAACTGGAATGCCCGCTCGCAGGAACGGAAATCTGGAATATTCAATGCAACGTCAGCAGCTACCACGCCCACCAGTGTGACATTGGGAAAGTCATGGCCCTTGGTGATCATTTGCGTTCCAATGAGAATATCTATTTCCCCTGAGTGCATTTTTCGATGCATTGTGGCGAAGGCAGATTTTCCCTGTGTAGTATCTCTATCCAGACGACTGATTTTTGCTTTGGGAAAAAGCTTGAGTGTTTCTTCTTCCAACTTCTGAGTACCGTATCCACTAAAACGTATTACCTCGCCCTGACACTCAACGCAATGCCCTGGCATTCGGGCTGAAAAATTGCAGTAATGACAGAGCAATCGGTCCTCATTTCCATGAAACGTCATAGTGACGCTGCAGTGGTTGCATTCCACGACGTAACCACAATCCGGACAAAAAACAAATCGGGCAGTTCCACGCCGATTCAAGAAGAGAAAAATTTGTTCTTTTCTGGAAAGCCGGTCACGTATGGCGGCTATGAGCTGCCCAGATAAAAGGGAAAAGTTTTTAAACTCTTTTCGCTCTTTTCTCATGTCTAACAAACTGACCATTGGCAGCATACGTTCACCCACCCGTTTCTCAAGTGTGAGGTATTTATATTTGTCTAGCTGGGTGTTGTGAATCGATTCCAACGAAGGAGTCGCCGAGCCAAGAAGAACCACGGCATTTTTTGAGCGCGCGCGCATTACGGCTGTATCGCGCGCATGATAACGCGGTGTTGAATCTTGCTTGTAAGAACCATCGTGCTCTTCGTCAATCACGATTATTCCGAGATTGTTAAATGGAGCGAAAACAGCCGATCTGGCTCCCACGGCGATGGACACTTGCTTGTCGTATATTTTTTTCCACTCGATGAAGCGCTCCTTTTGCGAAAGCCCACTATGAAGAATGGCCACCCTATCCCCAAATCGTTGCCGAAACCGCTCCACTGTTTGCGGTGTCAGAGAGATTTCGGGAACCATCATGATCGCTGTTTTGCCTTGTTCCAGAACTTGTTGAATACAACGAATATAAAGTTCCGTTTTCCCACTACCCGTCACCCCGTGCAGGAGAAAAGGTTGGAATTTTGAATTTTTAATGGCCTCGCTGAGCACGGAAAAAACTTTTTTCTGTTCAGGTGTGAATTTTAAAGAAGGACCGATTGGCTGATTCGATATGTCGACTTGGCTGGCTCTTTCACTTTTTCTGGTGAAAATTTCAATCAATTCTTTTTCCTTTAAACTTTTAAGTGCGGCAGCACTCCCCTTCACTTGTTTTTCAAGATCCGTTGTGCTGATTTCCCCTTTTTCCAGTTGCTCATAAACAAGTTTTTGTTTAGGGCTGCGTTTAAGCAACAGTTCCAATTTCCCAGGCTTTGGCAAATTTCGCACAAGGCGAACAGTCTTTATGAATTGGTAACCGACTTTACTTTTATGAATCGTTTCATTAGAGGTGAGCATTCCTTCTTGCTTTAAATGTGCCAGGGAATAGGCGCTAAATTTTTTCCCTATCCCTTTTTGGCATTGCTTTAAAGTTGCCTTAGGCTTTTCTTTTATAAAGTGCAAAAGGATAGTTGCTGACTTGGAAAGAGAACCTTTACTTAAAGCTTCTGTTCCTGCTTCTGTAAGAGCAAACTCTTCGCGGCTTTCATCATCGATTCCGGCAGGGAGGGCCGCACGAATTGCCTCGCCCCAGGAGCATTGGTAATAGCTGCCCAGCCACTTTGTCAAAGCCAGAATTTCTTCATCCACTATCGGTTTGGTGTCAGGCAAATCGCTGATGGTTTTCAACTGAATATCCTTATCCCATTTAGAAGTCAGGTTGACCACATAACCGGTAATGCGACGCCTTCCGAAAGGAACGAACACCCGCATACCAATCTGGACCTTCCCTAAATATTGGGAGGGGATTTTGTAAGTAAAAACCTCTTTTATTGGCATGTTAAATGCCACTTCAGCAAAGGGTTTTTCGGGAGGAAGGTTCACGTTAATGATTTTAACCAGAGATTAAGAATATTTTGGAAAGAGCCATTTTTCAAGATTGTACCATCCACCAAGTGTGGGGCCAATGACCAAGAATCTTTTACATATTATGACCTGTTTGCATTGAATAAAGCTGGTAAATATTACCTGAGCAGGTTCTCCGCTTGACTCTTTATTCGTTTTCCTCTAACCTCGTTTCCTTCGGTTATTATTTCAGCTAATTTTTGTTTTTTTGAGGTGAAGAGTATGAAAGTAGGAGATAAGATCAAATTTGATTTTGCGGGAAAGAAAAAAGAAGGCACGGTTAGCAAGCTGTATGACAATAGCGTTTATTTGAAAGTCGACTTTGATAAGGATAAGCAGAAAACCGTAAAGCGTAAGCTGAGCCAAGTCGATGGCGGAAAATCCAAGAAAAAATAACTCCCTAACGGGAGAGGTAACAGAGTGTAGCAAGAGGCTTGGCTCTCGCCATTTTTTTCAAATCCATCCCGCTGAGGCAAATGCCAGCCAAGTGTTCACCCAGTGTATTTGAGGCATGGGGAGGTCACGACGATGGCGCCTATACAACAACCCGCTGTGTATAAACATGATATGCCTTGCCTCTTCCTGGACAATCGGTTCCATCACTTCATTAATATTCGCACTCTAAAAATAGTTTTTTATTTTGGCCTGTTTTTTGAGCGTTTCAATATAGTCTCGGGTAGCCTGAGAAACTTTCTTTTTCGCTAGAAACTTTTCGATTTTTGTTTTTTCCACATCGAAAGGACTGAGTCCGCCTGGTTTTTTATCGGTGACTTTAAGAACGTGGAAACCGTGCCCAGTGCGAAAAATATCACTTACCTCACCAACTTCCATTTTAAAGGCGCGAGAACTGAAAGCCGGCAGCATCTGCTTTTGTGTGAAAAACCCTAAATCCCCTCCCTTGGATGCCAGACTGTCTTGCGAATGCTGCTGAGCCATAGCGCCGAAGTCCGAACCGTTTTTCACTTGATCCAGGATGGATTCAAACTTTTTGAGGACGGCTTGCTCCCCGGCTTTTCCCTTTGATGGGTTGAACTTCAGAAGCATGATGCTGGCGCGTACTTTTTCCTGACTATCAAATTTGCTTTTATTTTTATCATAGTAAGCGCGGGAGTCTTTCTCGTCGATTTTTATTTTTGGCTCAATTTCCTTTTTAATTATCTGATCCATAAACATATCAATTTTCAGTTCCTGCTGATACTCATCAACCGTCATGCCTCGGTCAGCAAGGCGGTGCTCGAAGATGGAATCCGACTTGAACTTCGCTTTTACCTCCGCAAGCCTGGCAGATAACATTTTTTCGGTAACTTTTACTCCCATTTCTTTTGCTTTGAGCACAAGCAAGGTTCGGCCTATTTCATCATCGATGAGTGTTTTAGCAGCCGATTTTTCCTGATCGGCAGTAAGAGGCATTCCGCGCTTTTTGTATTGGGCCGCCGCTTTCTTAAGCTCACGTAATATTACGTCTCCTTTAATATCCTGACCATTTACCTTCGCTACGACTTTGGGTAACTTAATTTTAAGTTCATCGTGTTTGTGGCCTGAATGAGCCCAGCCTAAAGAGGGACCAAAGAAAATACTGAATATAAAAACAAAATTTAAAGGAATGAACCTTTTCATTGAGGTTCCTTTCTGCAAAAGAAGGGATGCGATTTAAGGGTGCTTTTAAAATTTAAATTAATCATTCATAAGGACGATGTCAATCGAATTATTTAAGCCTGCCTTGATACAATATTTCTAATGCAAAGAAAGGTGTAAATAATATTAGCGGGTCATTCGAGAAGGGGGTTTATGGAACAGGGAGCACGGTTCTAAAGCCATAAATCTCGTTTTTAATATATGGAAAATTTCGGGCTCGTTTTACTACCTTGACACCCTCGATGCTGTTCACCCACGAACCTCCTCTAAGCACCTTCATTTTCGAGGGGCCTTGAGGGCCTTCGGGGTTTATCTCTGGGCTGGATCGGTAGTATTTTTCATCATACCAGTCGAGGCACCATTCCCATACATTGCCGGCAGTATTATATAACCCAAAAGGACTCACACCCGAGTGATAATAATTAACGGGAGCGGTATGGGCATAGTTATCGTTTTCGCCAAAAATATTCACGAAAAAAAAGAAAAAACCTTTATCAAATTTTCTTCCCCAGGGCCATAAGCGACCATCATTGCCGCGTGCGGCCTTTTCCCATTCAGCTTCTGTGGGCAGGCGGTGACCTTTCCATTTTGCATAAGACATGGCATCGTGCCAGCTCACTCCTACTACCGGTTGTTCTGGATCATTAAAACGGGGATCATCCCAAAAAATCGGTGCGGGTTGCCCGGTGGCATCCATAAATGCTTGATAGGCCTGATTACTGACTTCATACTTATCAATATAAAAGCCGGAGGTATACACGAAATGCATGGGTTTTTCATCGTCATTCCCCGACGAAGTCCCCATTTGAAAATAACCTTCGGGAACAAATACCATTCCCGGCGGAATTTTTTCCTGGGCCTGTGCAGAGGAAAGTAATGAAAAAACTGCAAAAAAAAGAAGAGGTAAAAATTTTGAAGATCCCATACAGGTATTACCTGAAGGAAGGCGCATTACAATTTAAAAAAGCTGATATGGGTTACAAGATCACGTTTGGTTTCAGGCGCAAGTTCTTCGTGAGCATCCAGATTCTCTATATTGATCCACTTGTAATGTCCGTTCCAGCAATTGAGTGTTACAACGGAATTGCCATACCAATCCATCGTATTGTTTAAGAAGATGGGTCCCTGGCATTTTTGGCAACGACCATGGATCTCGTGAATGTTTTGATTCTTGCTCATTAGTTTAGCCCGAATTAAAGGAGACGCTCCTACGTTTCCTTTTAGTTATCCTATCTTTAAATTAAAGAATAATCGACAAGTTTGCGCAAGTAAATTTCGAGATTCGACGTATTTAAAAACGCCTAAAACCTTTGTTTTGTCAAGGCCTTTCTGCGGCGAACCGCCGCTGGCAATAGACCAATCCCCTTAAAGCGAGATCATTGCATACCCCCGAGATCACCCCTGACGGGGCACGAAAGCTTTGGTAAATTATCACGCCTTCGATTTCACTCAGGATGACATCTCAAAAACTGTCGTAAAAAGCCTGACGGTTTGAATTGGCTTCACGGGCTCAGACCTATAGGCCACGCCGAGTAGGGCTCCCTAACGGGAGAGAAAATGTTGGCAAACCTATCGTAAAAGGCTTTAAGACTTTTATTGGCTTGGCGAGTATTGCCCCTTTGCCTCCCCTGCCAAGGGGTAGCGGGTTTTTTTAAGGAGAATTTTAAGTTCGTCCAGAGGAAGTCCAATGATATTAGTTTTTGAACCGGAAAAAGATCGCACCATAAAACTTCCTTTACCTTGAATGGCATAAGCTCCCGCCTTATCCATCGGTTCTCCCGTGGCGATATAGTCTTTAATTTCCTGATCGGTCAGGGGCCTGATTTTTACTTTGGAAATTACCGGCTTGTCGAGAGATCTTTCGGGTCCCACCACGCATATTCCTGTGATGACAAGATGCTCTCGGCCGCTCAACCTTTTGAGAATTCGTTCAGCATCTTTTTCGTCTTCAGGTTTGCCGAAAATTTCATGATCCAAAGTTACCAGCGTGTCGGCACCAATAACCCAACAGTCTGGGAAATTCGGTGCAATATGCTCTGCCTTGGCACGAGCGATATTTCGGGCATTATCTTCAGGGCGCAACCCGGGGTCCAGAACTTCTTCAATGGAACTCGGAGCCACTTCAAATTGTGGGTATAGCTCTTTTAAGAGTTCTATTCGTCGCGGTGATTGTGAAGCCAAAACTAATTTTGAATTGTCAGCATTCATAGACCTGTCAACATACCCTAAACCCAACCTCTCAGCAAGCCCCCCGCTTGCGCGGGAAGCCAAATGAAGTGCCTGAGTGATGGTTGTGGCGAGCAAGGAGTATGAACTGCCTTAAAGCCTTTGCCAGTTGCCTCCCGCGCAAGCGGGTGGAAATTGCGGGATAAATCCTATATATTTACTTCTTTCATTTTTAAATTTTGGGGGGGGGAAGCATGGCGGGAGCTACGCATCAGATACAAATTCGTCATATCTTGGTAGACAAAAAAGAAGTGGCGGACCTTTTAAAAGAAACCGTTGAAAGCCTGCCTAATGAAACGGCGCGTGTTCAAATGTTAATGAAACTGGCAGGGAAATACAGCATTTGCTCAGCCTCTAAAGATGATGGAGGAAACCTGGGCTGGTTAGAAGTGGGCTGGAATAAGAGTGACCCCAGACAACCTCGCGGCGGTTTCAAAACATTAAGCAACGAAGAACTCAATGACTTTTTAATGGATGGAGTGGCAGATATGTCCATCAATAAAGGGATGGTCTTTGGTCCCGTTGAAACCTATGAAGGATTCCACATTGGGATTATTTGTCAGGAAGTCAAACTGAATCGGATTCTTTAGCAGTAAGTTGTTCTACCTCATCATCAATGAAGTTATAGGCAAAGCATCCACTTGTGCATCGAACCATATAATGGGGACAAGACCTGCAAGGTTCTTTAGCTTTGGTTTTGTCAAACACGGTGTTTAAAAACTTGGACCCCATTTTTGCCATCGCGATGGAATTCATTTCCTTGAAATCTGAAACGTTGCCAAGCTTTAGATTGTGGAATGGGAAACAGTTGAAACAATCGCCTTTCGAGTCAATATCCATCGGGCTGCCATCCGCGCAGCCAAAGTAATAATCGTTGTTCTTCCATTCCTCTGTCGGTGGCAGTTGTTTGTTGCCATGAAAGAAAAATCGATCCGTAAGGGAATACTGATCTTCCTCAATGTCATCCAGAAAACAGGGAGGAAACGAACAGTCAAACCTAAAACACATTTGCGGAAATCGTTGCAGAATTTTTAACATCTGCCGGCCTACTTTTGGGTAATCGCGAATCGGAAGATATATATTCGATTCGCCACCTATAATTGGGAACGCTGGGCTGACTCGAATTTTATATAGCTTGTCTTTGGGAAGCCCAACCTTCTGGTAGATGGCATCGATTTCTTCGCATTGCCTTTCCAGATCCTGATCTTTCGAATACAGGTTGAGGCTGAAAGTGACACTGTAACCGTTTGTGCGGAGCATTTTTTCCGCGACCTCTTTGCAACGTTCGTGATTTTTTTCTGAGATATTTTCCAGAGTCTGCCAGTTTAAAAGAATAGCGAAAACTACATTTTTAGTTCTGGCTCCACTTGGACCCGCCATTTCTAGCATTAGATCCAAAACTCTATCTGGCATCAGACCATTGGTAAAGATACTTAGATGCGAGTAGGGAAGAATATCTTTATAAGTATTTCGGAAGATATCATTGAACTTGGGATGCAAAGTGGGTTCGCCACCCATAAAGTTAATGATGGGAGTATTCTTGATTTTTGGAAGGAACTCGTCCAGAAAATAATCGTATTCCATGGACTTTCCCGGTGTTTTCACCGTCTCTTCCATGTATTCATCTGCGAAACAGTAATTGCAGGTTAAGTTGCAATAACTGTTCAATATTATGTTCAAGGTTTTCCTCCCGAAGGCATTTTAAGTAAAAAAGTAAGGTGACAAATCCCCGCGAAGGGAGAGCTTTGCACATGTCTTTATAACAAGAAGACGAGATGCTTCGACATACCCGTTCCGGGCATGAAAACAGGGGTGAAACACCACAAGCGCAGCATGATGATGCCGGGGTTTAGGGTGTCATCCTGAGTTCATCGAAGGATCTCGGTGCCATGCAAAACCAGACTATTTCCGCGCTAATTGGTTTAATAACTATGATACCACAGAGGTCTCTATTTTTTTCAGGGATCGAACTTTTTCTTCCGACGCAAAATCTGCGAGGTGCCTGCCTGTACTACCAATCCCAACTCACAAGGATGTGTGCGAACAACATTAACAAAGGCCTGAATGGCGTTATCTTTGGCATCTGTTTCATCCTCTGCTTCGCAAGCATATTCCCAGGTGGAGTTCAGTGTAGGAATTTTTTCTAACCCATGTTCCTCGAGCCTTCCACTGACTTCGACCAGCACATCTTCGTTAAGCCCTTTAAACTCTGCCGCAACAAGTACTTTATACTGCAAGGAACTCCCTCCTTATTGAAGTTAAAAATAATTGTAAAGCCTAGTGTATAATAAGCCGTCCAGAACGTGTAGTGTTTTAAAATCGGGTCTGGGCCAAATTCCCTGACTTCCATTTATGGGGCCCTTCGCCCCGGCTGGAGCAACTCCATTTGTCTTCCTTTCAGCGGTTCATATCAAATATCTCCTGGAACGTCCTCGGTAAGGTTTGTGTTCAGGTGCTTCTTTTTGGAGTATCGGTTCTTTTAGCCCGGTATCTGGGTAAAGAACGATTGGGTGTTTACGCGACCCTTCTGGTGGTCCCCACATTTGTTCGGCTGCTCAATCAATTTGGATTAGAAACTCTTATAAACAAAAAAATCCCCGAACTGAATGTTCTCGATCCAAGTGGAAAGCAAGCTCGCTACCTTGTGCAAAGGCTTTTGGCAATTCGGGGGGGCACTTCTCTTTTATTCGGCGCTTTGCTTTATGTCGGTCTTCCTTTCTATATGGATTTTATGGGCACTCCGCATTTGATGGAGTACCGCCTTGTTCTCATTCTTTATTTTTTGATTATTTCTTTCAATTCACTTTTAAGCACCCTGTTTATGACGCGGTTGCAGTACAAAACCGTTTCTATGACTGAAACCGGCTGTGCCTTTTTAAACCTGGCTCTTCTTGCCGGATTCATTGTTCTGGACTATGGAATTTATGGAGTGCTCTATGCTTATATAATTTCCACCGGCATCAACATCCTTATATATATGAGTCTGGTAAGCTCTGATTTGAAAGGCCCCACCGAAACGCCAGATTTAAAGGAATTGCCTTCCCTGGCCTGGGCCTCTTACATGCTTACGGTTTTTAGTTTTGGTCTGGTTACCCAAAGCGATGTCATGTTGATGAATTATTTTCAGGTGGCGCAGGAGCGAATCGGTTTTTACCATCTGGCCACTGGGCTTGGCGGTATGCTGGCCTTTGTGATGATGGGAGTCGGGCCTATGGCCTTCTCTATTCTTTCTGAAAACTATGCACGCAACTCTGCAGATGGAATGAGTAAAATATGGTGTCAGATAGTTGGGTTTGCAAGTTTCCTTACAGTTCCTATTTTTGTTTTTGCTTTTTTCAACGCGGAACCGTTGATTCAAATGGTTTATGGTGAGCAATTTAAGGAAGCCGGAGCAGCCCTGTCTTTCTATATTATCTTTGTGGGTGTCGCCACCATATTGGGAATCGACTTTGTAACATCGACCCTGTTTATATTGGAGCGAAGGGATACCGTTATTTGGTCCAATGTGGAAGGCAGCTTGCTCAACATTTCCCTGAATCTGATTTTAATTCCACTGTATCAGGAAATGGGCGCGTTGGCTGCGACGGGGACCTCTATGATTTACATGGTGCTGAGACAGCTTTTTATTATTCAAAAACAAATGGATTTGACACCTGTAATTCCTGTATTGGGTAAGTGCTTGTTCTTCTCATTTGCCGCAGTAGTGCCAGCACAAGTAGCCGCTTTAATGTTATGGAACAATATCTTTTTTAGTGCCTTGGTCTTTTTACTGGCATTCGTAATACTATTAGCAATTTTGAAGCCCTTTTCCCATGAGCAGTTAGAGGTGTTGCAAGGCATTCACCCTGAATTGCCAGTCTGGCTCAGAGGTTTCGCAAAGGTTTAGATAACTGAAAATTTCCCGTTAAGAGGTTATGAGGTTAATTAATTTGAGTCATTCGGAATGAAAAATAAAAACATTAAATTTTGTGGAAAGCTCATTGGTTCAGGGCAACCGGCTTTTATCGTTGCGGAAATAGGATTCAACCACAACGGAGATGTTGAACTCGCTAAAAAAATGATTGAATCCGCCGCACTAAATGGTGCCGATGCGGTCAAGCTGCAAACTTTTCTTGCCAAAGAAATGATTTCTAATAGTTTGCTGGCCGATGATCCTGATAATCCTGGCAATGAAATTCCATTCTATGAATTTTTCCAAAGATATGAGCTGTCTCGCTCCGATTATGAAATTTTATTTGCCTACGCAAAATCTATAAATATCCCCCTGTTCTCCACCCCTTTCGATGAAGCCTCCCTAGAGATGCTGGTAGACTTGGGGATGCCTGCTGTAAAAATAGCTTCCCCCGATCTCACTTTCATTCCCTTTCTAGAAAAAGTTGCTGAAACCGGCCTTCCAGTGGTGCTTTCAACGGGAATGGGAAATGAAGAAGAAATTTCTCAGGCACTCAAAGTTTTAGAACCAAAGTGTTCAGTAATACTTCTGCATTGTGTGTCTAACTATCCATCACAATATAAAGAGATGAATCTTAAATGCATGGAAACAATGCAATCAAAGTTTAAGGTTCCGGTGGGGTTATCTGACCATACGATGGATAATTTATCTGCTGTGGTTGCAGCTTCTTTAGGAGCTGTCCTCATCGAAAAACATTTTACAGTGGATCGCAAACTTCCCGGAGTCGACCAATCGATTTCCATGCAGCCGCAAGAACTGAAGGAACTAAAAGCTCAATTGGTAAATGTAAGCCAAATACTGGGTGAAGATAAAAAACAAATCCAACCTTCCGAAATGCCTGTTAAGCAATCTGCTCGCCGAAGTCTGGTTGCCAGGGTTGATATTGCCGCAGGCACAATTCTGACCTCGGAGATATTATCCTGCAAACGCCCAGGCACAGGCATCTCCCCCGCAGAATTAAATGCTGTTATCGGAAAGCCCTGCAAAATTGATATTCAAGCAGAACAGATAATCACCTGGGAAATGCTCAAGACTACGCCTTGAGGAAATGAGCCTATCGTAAAAGGCTTGGCGGTGGTTTTTTGCTGTATGGGTATCGACCTACTGCCTCCCACGCTAGTGGGCGCGCAGCCGGCAGAGACCTGCGGCTATACTGCCGAGAATGCAATGGGTGAGGGCAGAGATGGCTCCCGGTACCGTCGCCAATGCATAGTTTGAGAAGTTACTTCTTGCAAGTTCGGTGGCCAGTCCTGAGTTTTGCATTCCCACCTCGATGGAAATTGTTTGCGCATCCTGCTCTGGAAATTTAAGAGTGCGGGATAAAAAGTACCCTAACAAAAATCCGAAAAAATGTAGCAACACAACAGCAGCCAATAAAGGCGCGCCAATTTCAAGGATGGCATCTTTTTTAGCGGCGAGAATGAAATCGACAATGAAGACGATTGACAGTACGGCAAGAAAAGGTGTGTAGGACTCAATCCGTTTCACCATCGGGTTCATGTATCGATTTAATAATACACCCGCGATAATGGGTAAGATCACAACCTTTACGGTTTTCATCAATAAACCAAGTGTATCAACCTGCAAAGTCAATCCCGTGAGTTCCAAAGAGAGGGACTCTACCCATAGCGTTGTGAGTAGTGGAGTAAAAATAACAGCAAGCAAAGTGGAGACGGTCGTCAGGCTCACAGAAAGTGCCACATTAGTTTTCGCAATAAAACAAACGACATTAGATGCGGTGCCTCCCGGACAGCAGGCGACAAGAACGAGTCCGATTACGAAATCAATTGGCAGGTGAAACAATTTGGCAAGTGCATACCCTAAAAAGGGCATGATGGTGTATTGCAGCCCCACTCCCAACAATATAGATTTTGGAATTTTAAGAATACGGACGAAATCTTCGAAGCTCAGGGTCAAGCCCATGCTTAGCATGATGATTGCCAAGAAGTAAGGAATCCAGTTAGGCTGAAACCAAGTAGCAGTTTCTGGCTTCCACAATGCCAAGCCGGCACCTGTTAGCACCCAGACAGGAAACAGGTTGGCGAGCGTGACAAATAATTTTTCCAGAGAATTCACAGAGGATCAGGGTTTTTGCGCGATGATGCTGGAATAGGCTTCCCGGGCATCGTCATAATCCTGATAGCGAAGAACTCGCATACCCTTAAAAATATCCAGAAGCTCGTTGGTGTTGAGTGCCCATTTGGCATTGAACCTTCGGTATTTCAAGTAATCAATATTATAGGTCTCTACTAAAACCATACCCCCTGGCTTGAGTGCCTCGTAGAACTTTTTATAAAGTTTCCGATCCATAAAATAAGTACAAATGATTAGATCGTAACTGTTGGGTTCCAGTTCTACGTTTTCCAGATCTACAACTTTGGTTTGAATGGTAACGTTATTTTTAGCTGCGAGTGCGTGGGCTTTTTCTAAACCCTTTTCTGAAATATCGAGACCCGTAACATCGAAACCCTGGGTGGCTAGATAGACCCCGTTTCTACCCTCCCCCATTGCAACATCGAGAGTTTTTCCCTTGGAAAGGATGTCGACATTATTTACAAGAAAAGGAATTGGTTTTTCTCCGAAGAGATAAACTTCCGTATCATATTTCTTATTCCAGCGGTCTTTATCTTTGGGTTTTGCGTATACGCTTGAAACAAAAGCAAAAACAAACAATCCTGTCACAAATAAAACTTTTAGCAACTGGGTTCTACTATGAGATTTCATGAGATAAGCCTTTGGGGTAATTATTTTATTTTACCGAATCGGTTGTACCGGTTCAACCTGATTTCCCCGTTTACTTAGGTATGGCAAGTAGGTAGAATTATAAATGACCAAAAAATGAACTTTCAAACCCATACATTTTTTTTGGAGTAGAAAATGTTTCGTGAATCAAAATGGATCGCCGGAACCACAATAATTTTCCTGGCGTTATTTTTTTCTTCCAGCACTTTCGCCTTCGATAGAGGGAATCCTGTAGCAGAATCTGCGGATAAACGTTTTGCAAAGTTTGACAATGGAACCATCCTTGATAAAAAAACAAATTTGTTATGGATGGAAAATGACTATTGGCAATTAGAAGCCAAATGGGTCAACTGGTATACGGCCAAAGAATATGCGAAGAAAATGAATCATAAAAATTATGCCGGCAATCGGGACTGGCGAATGCCCACTGCAGAAGAAGCAGTGACTTTATATGACCGTCGAAAGAAAAATACAGATAAAGACGGCGATAAGATTTTCATTGATAGCATGTTCCCCAAGGGAGCTGGCTGGGGAACCTGGACCAGCGATGAAAAACGCAACAAAGCCATTGCCGTTTCTTACAAAGATGAAGGTGGGAAGGCCTATCAAGATAAAATATCCGGTGTCGACGCATTTTTGAGACTAGTAAGAAATGCGGCTCCCCCAGGAAAATAAGTAACTCTGGTTTAATTCCCGTGAACTTCAATGAGAAAAACCATTTTTTGTTTATGCCTTAGTGTCCTTTTTTGTTCATGGGACCCCGTGATGGCATTTCATAATAATATCTATCAACCGCGCGTCCCTCCTGAGTTCCTGGAAGAACTTCAGGATATGGACAATCCTTACCCCGCCACTCCTGATAGGATCGAATTTGGGAAAACAATTTATTACGGCAAAGGCCTGTGCGTTACCTGCCACAGTAATAATGGAAAAGGCGTAGAGCTTCCCGGGCATTCGCCCAGAGACTTTACCGATAAAAAATGGCAGGAAATCAGGACCGATGGAGAAATGATGTGGGTGCTAAGAAATGGCAGCCCCGGAACTGGAATGCCTGTTCGCATTGGCAAGGGAATTAATGAAGAAGAAGGTTGGAGCGTCATTCACTATATCCGGACTTTTGCAGATAAAAATTAATACACTTTTTAAAACAGAAAATGAAATCCACCCATCCTCTATTCGCAATTAAAAAAAATATCTTCTACACTTTACTTTTATTGGTGGTTTTTATACTAAGCATGGTTGCTGAAATTTGGGCAGGCCCAATGGGTCATGGGAGAAGACACAATTCCCGCGCCTTTCAAGGTCATCATGGCCAGGGCTTTTTGGGGGAAGGTATATGCCCACAAACTAGAAAGACCGTTCAGGCTCCGGCTAATATTTTTAGCCAGCAGAATCCCCTTGAGAAAAACCGAGAGGTTATCTATGCAGGCGAATCCTTGTTTCAAATCGAGGCGCAGCCG
>JABJCF010000312.1 GCA_018665625.1 Nitrospina sp.
CCGATGATCACATGAAAAAATTCATATACCCACATTTGGTTTTCCTCTCAATACATTGGTTGATATTTCTCGGGTCACAGCTAATTTGGGTTCCCCGTTAGGGAACGTATTTAGATTGGATGGGGAAATAGAGAAAAAAGATTCAACTATTTCTTCACTTAAGCGGAATTTTAGCAGAAAAACCTCAAAAATTCTATCGGGGTGACACTTTAAGGGAAAGATTCCAAGTATTGTTAGTTTCGTTGGAGGAAGTATAAAACTATAAATATGGAAACGGCTATGAGGAATGGAAGTAACTCTTTCTTTATTTGATTGCGGGGTTCAGCGGGAGTAACAGGGGGAGGCGTTTCATTGCTTAGAGCATTGACTCTCTCATGAAGCTGCCGGTTTTTTTCCTTCAGTTCTTCTTTCTGTGCCTTGAGTTGGTCGATCTCGTCTCTAAGTCGCAGCCGATCAACCTTCAGCGATTTCGATTTTTCTATTTCGCGTTGCAGGGATTCTTCCGGTCCTAATGTCAGGCCGTTGTCGTCTAGCGGGTCTTCCCAATTTTCGTCATCGTTCATAGTCTAATAATATAGATTTAGAAGAAGTAGGGAAAGGAGGAAATTAGGCTGTCAATTCCTAGCACCCACAGCAGGGAAGGCGTTGCTGGCTTCTGTTAAGCGGGAGAGGTGATTTTGACTTAATTCAAGATCACCCGCAGGGGCGAACTCGGCGACCTGCTCGGGCTTGCGAGAACCGATGAGGGCTGTAAAAATATTTTCCTGTTTGAGTACCCAGCCAACTGCAACCTCAATGGGGTTGCAACCCAACTCATTGGCGATGATTCGTACGGTTTCCCAAACCTTTTTTGCTTCAGGATAGATAGAAGGTTGGAAGAGGTGGTGCATTTCCCGGGTTGGCATTTTAAGGTCTTCATCCTTCATGGGGCGGGCGAGGAGCCCTTGTGCGGTTGGTGAAAATGCCATGTACTGCATCCCATTTTCTTTGCAGATATCCAAAGTTTTCCCTTCATAGCCTCGGTCCAATAAACTGTAGGGAACCTGATTGAGAATGAAATTTTTAATGTTGTCGCCAAGCAGCTCGAGGTCCCCCGCTTTAAAGTTTGAAAGACCAATGGTTTTTGCTTTACCGCTCTTCTTGAGGGCCAGCATGTGTTCTGCAAGCTGGGTACTTTTTTCGCGACTGTTGAAGAAATTTCCCGGCCAATGCATCAGGTAGAGATCAACATAATCCCTGTTCAAAGCCTTAAGGGAATTATCGAGGGCGTTTTGATAGTCTTTGAGTGTTTGATCGGGTTCGGGCCAGATTTTTGAAATGATAATTACGGAATCTTTTTGTAATCCCAAAGCCTTACCGAGGCGGCGTTCTGATTCTCCGTCTCCATAGCCTTCTGCAGTGTCGAATGCGGTGATTCCCTGATCGAGTGCCGCGCGAACTACTTTTTCGGCGTCTTTGGCAGAACAAATATCCCCCCAACCGCCGCTGGGCGCAATTTGCCAGCAACCCAATGTGATTCGGCTCCAGTCTTTTTCAATGCCACCAATACGGCTATATTTCATTTTTTACCATCGGATGAAAGTGAAATGATTTCGACCGGGCCTGTAGGTTTCATAATCTATATTATCAAGCTTTTTAATTTCGTTACGGACTTGCCAAAGCTTCCAACCCATTGCCAGAACAGATAAGCCGATAAATAAAATTACAGCAGCGATGAAGTAGGCAATCAAAGCGGGATAAGCAAAAATCAATATGGAGAGGAATAATAACATGCCGCCAAAGAGAACCGTCCCCCATGTGAGGGTTCGATGACTTCTTGCGAAAATGGAGTTAGGAATATTTTTGTCGGGATACATGGTTCACCTCCTGTTTCTTACTAGCTATATAAAATCCCTTCCCTTCTTTGTCAAGCCGCCCAAGGGGGCGGTCACCTCTTATATTTGGGTGTTGAAAATTTTATGAATTATAAATCAATGCCTTGAAAAGCCTGTCTGATTTTGGGCAGACTTTCTTGCAGGCCTTCTGGGGAGATATCTTTTATAAGAGGGCAGGTGCCTAGAATAGGTGTGTCAGATAATTCATTAATCAGTTTCCCTTGTTGTTTTTCAATGTCATTAAGTTTATCGCTGCTATTTAAAATGATTCCTTTTATTTTCAATCCGCGTTGTTGGGCGGCATTTATGGTTAGCAAAGTATGATTTAATGTTCCCACCTGAGTTCGACTTACGATAATAAGAGGCAAGCCCATTTCAAGAGCCAAGTCAGCCACGTCGTAGCGAGGCGTTATAGGGACCATAAGGCCTCCAATGCCTTCGACCAGCACCCTGTCATGGCGCGATTGTAAAACTTTAAAATTTTCTAAAAGGGTGGCAGGCTTTATCATAGTGCCAGCGATTTGGGCAGATTGGTAAGGCGATGCAGGTGTTTTGAGTCGATAAGGGCAGACCTCTGTTTCAGCATCGTTGTTTCCGGAAACCTCCATCAGGAATTTGGCATCGGAATTAGCGGCAGAACTGCATTCCGGGTCGACACCGGTTTCAATGGGTTTCATTACTCCGACTTTCATACCCTGACTTTTATATAAAGTAGCCAGGCAAGCCGTCACCACTGTTTTTCCGACACTGGTATCGGTTCCTGTTATGAAAAATCCATTCACTTATTATTTCCTTAGGTTTTTCAGTAAAATACAAATCTGATATAATTATTAACGGCTTCCATCAGGGAGGCAAGTTATTAATCGATCGGGGAAAGACGGTTATGGGATCCAAGAAACTTGAAGTGGTTTGCCCTTGTTGCGAAACCAAGTTGCAAATCGACAAAAAGACCGGTGAGGTTATCTGGGAAGAGAAAAAAGAGAAGGCCATGCCTTCCCTAACCGATATGGTGAGTGACCTCGATAATCAGCAAAAGGAAAAAGAAAGTCTTTTCAAAAAACATAGTGAAACTCAAAAAGAACGCAGTCGTCTTCTAGATGA
>JABJCF010000313.1 GCA_018665625.1 Nitrospina sp.
GGCAGCTTTATCGGTGGAAAGTGCCATTACGTTTTCAACTCGATTTGCCAACGCCGCTTGAATAACATTCTCAGCTCCATGGATATTGGTTTTAATGCATTCCATAGGATTATATTCAGCTGCGGGAACCTGTTTTAGAGCGGCTGCATGAATGACAAAATCCACCTCGCTCATTGCCTGCATAAGACGGTCTCGGTCACGGACATCGCCTAAAAAGTAGCGCATGCAATTATCATGAAAAATACTTTCCATTTCAAATTGTTTCAGCTCATCACGAGAATAAATAATTATCTTTTTTGGTTTGTAGTTCTTAAGAATTATTCGGACAAATTCTTTTCCGAAAGAACCGGTACCACCGGTTATTAAAATGGATTTATCGTTAAACATAATTTCTGGGGGGACCTATTGGGTGGAATTGAAGTCAACTGAAATAATAAAAATATAAGCCTTCAAATACTATTATAAAAAAAAAATCAGGCAAAGCAACCAACTACTTTGTTACGGGCTAAGTGTCTCCCTTATTTTTGATATGCGGCCAAAACTTTTTTCACCGCAAATATCACATCTTCAACATCATCGTCTGTCATGCCCGGCCACATGGGAAGGCTTATCAGGCGATGATACATGCTTTCTGCGATTGGCCAATCTCCTTTTTTGTAGCCCATTTTCTGGTAGTAAGCCAACCATGGGACGGGAATATAATGAACATTTACACCTATGTTTTCAGCACGTAATGCTTGGAAAATTTCATCCCGGTCTTTTGTTAAACTTTCCAGGTTCAGTTTAATAACATAGAGATGCCAAGAAGACTTGCTATCTGGAAATTCTGCAGGAGGTGTTAATTGCTTAATATTCGAAAAAGCCTCATTGTATCGCACTACAATTCTCCGCCTGCGCTCCAGCAACTTTGGAAGTTTCTGGAGCTGTGAAATTCCCAGGACAGAGTTTAATTCAGTTAGGCGATAGTTATATCCTAATTCTTCCATGTCATAAGTCCATGTACCTTGCTTTTGCCTTTGATGGTGGTCTCGATTTATTCCATGATTTCGGAACCGCCGAAGACGCTCGGCAAGCTTGGAATCATTAGTTACAACCAAACCTCCTTCTCCTGTAGTTATATGCTTGACGGGGTGAAGGCTAAAAGTTGTCATGTCGGCAATGGATCCAACTAAACGATTTTTATACGTGGCTCCCAAGGCATGTGCAGAGTCTTCAATTAAAATCAGATTATTATCTTTAGCGATTTTTCCAATAGCATCCAGGTTGACTGGCTGGCCAGAAAAATCTACAGCGATTATGGCTTTGGTTTTTGGAGTCAGGCATTCCTTTATTTTTTCAGGATCTATATTGAGCGTATCAGGTTCTACGTCAGCAAAAACAACCTTAGCTCCCTGATAACGAATGCAATTTGCAGTTGCCATAAAAGTCATAGGGCTTGTTATTACTTCATCGTCAGCCTCTACGCCTGCAGCATAAACAGCGCAGTGCAAACCTGCTGTTCCGCTATTAACAGCAACGCCATGAGCGGCACCCACTTGTTCGGCAAATAGTTTTTCAAACTCCATCACGCTTGGCCCTGTTGTAAGCCAGTCTGATTGCAGTACTTTGATAACCGCATCAATATCATTTTGCTCAACAAATTGTTTGCCATAGGGGAGGAGCTCCTCTCTAACAGGAGATCCTCCTTCTATCGCAAGCTTGCTGTTTTTAAGGGAAATACTATTTGTCATTTTTTAATTCCTATTGCATAGCGACATCCCTGAGTGAACGACAGGGATGAAAAAATAATTTTATATTTTCTTCAGGATTGTAATCGTAATTTCAAAGGGATTTTATAGCCTAAAAATATTTCAAATTTCTTGTTTTATTCTTCCAAAGATTAGGTTTGAAATGCATTATACGCTTCTATTTTTATAGCGGGTGCAATTTTCACAGGTTGAAATTCCGTAATCAAATTTTTAATTCGTGGCTTGTGCCATTTTTCGAAAGCTGGGGCTATTCTCAAGGAGCTCTTCATAGGTTCCCTGAGCAACCACCTTTCCATTTTCCAGTTCGATAATAAAATCACATTGCTTTACGGTAGTTAACCTGTGGGCAATAATAATTAGAGTTAATTCCCGGTTGAGTGCTTCAATAGCCTGCATGACTGATTTTTCAGTAATGTTATCCAGAGCACTGGTGGCTTCATCAAAGACTAACACGCTGGCCCTTTTATACAGCGCACGCGCGATACCTATTCGCTGACGCTGCCCCCCGGAAATACGTATTCCACGTTCTCCAACAACTGTGTTATATCCATCAGTGCAGTCATTGATGAAATCAGAAATGCGTGCCTGATTTGCAGCATCCCTGACTCTTCCCATATCAATTTGTTCGCTTGGCACACCAAAAGCAATATTCTCAGCTAAAGTAGAATCTGTTAAATAGACACTTTGCGGCACATGGGCGATTGCCTGTTGCCAAGCTATAGTTCGGCTCCCATTTAATGGTAATTCGTCCACTAATAATTTTCCTTCAGTGGGGAGCAACAACCCCATTATTAGATCAATGGTTGTACTCTTTCCACTTCCTGTGCTGCCTACAAAACCAACTCGGGAGCCTTTGGGGATAATCAGATTTAGGCCATCCAGTATCCACGCCCCTTCATTATTGTAACGAAAGAAAATATTTTCTAAACGAATTGTATCTTGGAAGTGTAGTGCTTTAGGTTTTGGTTGGGTTGCTTCTGGGGGCAGAGGTTGATCTAGAAGTTCGATGATCATGGCTATCGAGGCATGGCTGCCCAGGA
>JABJCF010000314.1 GCA_018665625.1 Nitrospina sp.
GCCGAATCCATCAGCACCTATTACGGCCCCCGCGTGAACGATGATATGATTTCCCAGTTCAGAATTTCGATAAAGAGTAACATTCGGATGAAAAGTACAGTGGTCGCCAATTTTACAATTGGCGCCAATCACCACATTCGCATGCAAAACCACATCATTTCCAAGGGTAACATCATCGCCAATGCAAACCCCTGAAGAAAGAGTTATGTTTTCACCCAGCTTTACATTGTTTCCAATAACCGCACTTGGGTGAACCCCTGGCAGCGGCCGAGGCTCTGGATGAAGCGCTTTAACCAAACGAGCAAAAGCAAGTTCCGGCTTCGCGACAATGATTTGTGGAATAGACACATCAACAATCTCTTTTACAAAAACTGCGGATGCTTTAGAATTTTTTAATACATCAAAGTATTTATTTTGCATGAAGAAGGTAACATCCCCTTCTTGTGCATCATGAACTCCACGCACACCCTTTATCTCTATAGAACCCTCACCCTCCAAAGTTCCAGACACTAGTGAAGCAACCTGTTCCAGCTTCATACATCCCCCTTCCAGGTTTTCAAAACAGTTCTCAACAAATATTTATTTCAAAATAGAATCAAATAACCAGACTTTTATTAATCGGATTGACCTTACCGCTTATTAACTCCAGAACTCTATCCAACTGCCCAGCGACTCGCTGACTGTGCGTAACCAGTACAAACGTTTGATTAAACTCTTTATTCAATCTGCGAATCAGCTCAATTAACTGGTCACTGGCTTGTGTATCAAGATTCCCAGTAGGCTCATCGGCCAACAACAGATCGGGCTGGTTCATTAACCCTCTTGCCAGAGCAACACGTTGGCTTTCACCTCCTGACAATTCCCCCGGCTTATGATTCATCCTATCTTTCATTCCGACCTCACACAGAAGATACTCTGCTCTTTCTTTGGCAGCGGCGGTATTATTATTTTGAATGAGAGCGGGAAACATTGTGTTTTCCAAAGCAGTAAAATCTGGTAACAAATTAAAAAACTGGAAAACAAAGCCGATATGAATATTGCGGAATTTTTCTAGAAATGAGTTTCCCTGAAGATAAATATCCCGACCTTTAAAAAACACTTCACCTTTTGCTGGCCTGTCTAAACCACCGAGGACATGCAATAAGGTGCTTTTCCCCACACCGGACGCACCAACGATTCCCAAAACTTCCCCTTCAAATACTTCGAGGTGAGTTTCGCTTAAAACACGAATGATCTCGCGTTTGGTTTTGTAACTTTTATCGACACCCACCATTTTGATGAGGCTATTTTGTCCTGCACTTTCGGCATCATTCATAACGGAGACCATCTACAGGGTCCAATCGGGAAGCTCGCCATGCGGGATACAAGGAGGCTAAAAAACAAATGGCAATAGAAAAAACCACAATAAGAAATGAATCTAAATATTGTATCTCGGAAGGAAGTTTATCCAGATAATACACATCGCTTGGGAAAGCAGTTATTCCAAATAATCTCTCAATAAAGCCTACAATCTCATTGAGGTTGGGAACAACGGTGAACCCACCCACACAACCAATCATTGTACCTGTCACTCCGATTATCAATCCTTGATAACTGAAAATCTTCATTATACTGGTACGCGATGCCCCCATTGATTTTAAGATGGCTATTTCCTTGGTTTTTTCCATGACCACCATAAAAAGCGTACTTACTATATTAAAAGCTGCGACCAGAATGATTAAAATAAGAATAATGAACATGACGATCTTTTCAAGACGCAAGGCCGAGAAAAGGTTTTTGTTCATCCGCATCCAATCTCTTGCATAATATGGAAAGCCGAGGGTTTCTTGCAGGGATTGAGCGATTACATCTGCGTTGTCAATATCATCCACGCGAATTTCAACTCCGCTCACTTTTCCTTTCATCGCAAAAAACTTTTGCGCCGATTTCACGGAAATGAATGCGAGACTGGAATCATATTCAAACATTCCCGACTCAAAAAATCCCACTACCTTAAAAAGTTTTATTTTCGGAACTAATCCCATTGGGGTTAACCGAGATGCCGGCGAAACCATAGATACAGCGTCTCCCAACTGCACTCCCAGTTTATGCGCCAGCTCCTTGCCTAGAATAATCTTGTCGCGTCGAGGACCTGAGTTCGTTTTGGAACTTCTTTTTAACATTCCAATTTCACCCTGGACCATATTTTTTCCCAAATCAGATACCATCGCTTCTCGATCGGGATCAACACCACGAACAACCACCCCTGAAGAACTTTCACCAAACGTGAGCATTACCTGATTAAGAATAAAGGGCGCAGCAGCTTTGACACCCTCGGCTTGCATTACCTTTTTCAGGACATCTTCAAATTTATCCATACCCGAACGAGTAATATTGGTCACAACAATATGGCTATTTGTTCCGAGAATTTTATCTCGCAGGTCTTTTCCAAAACCCGACATGACAGCAATGACCACGATTAACGCCATCACTCCAAGCGCCACACCACCAATGGATATCCAGGTATTGAGGGAGATAAACTTTTGCGTACGCTTGGCTTTTAGATGGCGCAGGCTGACAAAAAGTTCAAAGGACATATAAGAGGTGAATCAGGGACTAATCCCCGATTCCTTTTTCAATTGAGGGAAAAGGATAACATCACGAATGGAAGGGCTGTCAGTAAACAACATAACTAAACGGTCAACACCAATACCCTCCCCAGCTGTTGGTGGCATACCGTATTCCAAGGCACGGATAAAATCATTATCCATCCAGTGAGCTTCGTCATCGCCGGCCTGACGTTCCGCCACCTGCCCTTCGAATCTTTTCTTTTGGTCGATAGGATCATTCAACTCAGTGTAGGCATTGGCAATTTCCTTACGACCAATGAAAAGCTCAAATCGTTCTACCAAGGAAGGGTCGTCTTCCTTTCTTTTGGAAAGAGGAGACAATGCCAAAGGGTAGTCTGTAATAAAAGTGGGTTGCGACATTTTAGGTTCCACAAAATGGTCAAACAGTTTTGCTAATATTTTTTCGTGGCTGTCCTTTTTTTCAAGAGCCACTTTATTATCCAGGGCGAAAGCAGCGGTTTTTTGTGGATCGTCCAAATGCTCTTCTGCAACACCACCAATGTCTATCAACGATTGTCGGAAGGTACACCGTCTAAAGGGCTGCGAAAAATCTATCGTCTCTGTAACAGACTCCCCATTCACGATACTGGTATAGGGAAACTTAAAATTATTTTCTGGAAAAACTTTTTTACATATAAAACGAAACAAGTCTTCCGTTAAATCCATCAGGTCGTTGTAGTCAGCATAAGCTGTATAAAACTCAACCATAGTGAATTCAGGATTGTGTTCGGTGGAGATACCTTCGTTTCGAAAATTTCTATTGATCTCATAAACTCTTTCAATCCCCCCCACCACCAAACGCTTAAGATATAATTCCGGTGCGACACGAAGGTACAAGTCCATATCTAATGCATTATGGTGTGTCTTAAAAGGCCGTGCCGTTGCACCGCCAGGAATGGACTGCATCATTGGAGTTTCGACTTCGAGATAATCACGTTCATTCAGATAGTCACGAAGGGCAGAAATAATTTTACTACGTAGAACGAAAACTTTTTTAACATCCGGGTTTACTATAAGGTCCACATAGCGTTGTCGATATCGCAGCTCAACATCCTTCAAGCCATGCCACTTTTCAGGAAGCGGCAATAAAGATTTAGACAACATAGTGACCTTGCTTGCAAACAGGGTCAATTCTCCTGTTTTTGTTTTGGACACTCTTCCATCGACTCCGATAATATCTCCGATATCAAATTTACCGAATATTTCATAGGCTTCTTCGCCCAAAGCGTTTTTATTGACAAAGGCCTGAATTTGTCCCGAGGAGTCTTGAATATTTACAAAAGTAGTTTTGCCATGCTTTCTTCGGGTCATTATCCGGCCGGCAACGATACAGGTGTGATTCTTTTCATCCAGTTCTTCCTTGGTACCCTCAGAAAAATCACGCACTATGGATTGAATGGATGCATCCACTTTATAGCGGTTGATATAAGGGGCAATTCCTTTTGCTCTCAGGTCTTCAAGTTTTTCATGCCTGAGTTTGATCAGTTGTCCTAATTCTTCCATGAGCTAATTTATTTTTCTCGTCAAATGGTATGGGATGCCGACTTGGGAATACAGTTTTCGTCCAAGCGGAAAGTTAAGAGAATGCAGTTTATTATCTAGCGAATTCAGTGAACCGAGATTCACGAACCACAGTAACTTTAATTTCACCGGGATACGTCACCTCTTTTTCAATTCTTTTCGCCACATCGCGTGCGAGGATATTGGCACCTTGATCATTGGTTCCACTTGGGGTAACAATGATACGAACTTCTCGACCCGATTGAATTGCGAAAGTTTTTTGCACACCTTTAAACGAGTCACCAATTTCTTCCAACTGCGTCATACGCTTAACATAAGTTTCAAGCATTTCACGCCGGGCACCTGGCCTGGATGCAGAAATCGTATCGCCTGCAGCAACAAGGACGGCATAAGGAGATTCGGCCTCACAATCCTCATGGTGTGCTGCGATGGCATTTAATACAAAAGGATGCTCGCCATAGCGTTTTCCAATGTCGACTCCTAAAGAAGTATGGGTACCATCTGTCTGATGGTCGATGGCCTTGCCAATATCGTGCAACAACCCTGCTCGCTTGGCCATGTTTTCATTTAACCCGAGTTCAACAGCAATGGCTCCGCAAACAAACGCAACCTCCTGAACATGTTCGAGAACATTCTGTGTATAGCTGGTTCTATACTTTAGCCTTCCGAGAAGTTTGACCATTTCAGGATGTACATTATCAATCCCAACGTTCAGAATCGCCTGCTCGCCTGCTTTTTGGATTTCCTGGGTAACTTCTTTTTTGCATTTAGCAACTACATCTTCTATTCGCCCTGGGTGAATGCGGCCATCTAAAGTTAAATGTTCAAGTGCTCGTCGTGCCACTTCCCGTCGGATAGGATCGAACCCAGAGAGGACTACCGCCCCCGGAGTATCGTCAATGATCAGATCAATTCCTGTGGCCTGTTCAAGGGCTCGAATATTCCGGCCTTCGCGGCCAATAATGCGCCCCTTGATATCATCACTGGGCAATTCAACCACCGCAACAGTAGTTTCAGCAACATGATCGGAAGCCAACCTCTGAACAGCCATGGTAATCAGCCTGCGGGCTTCATCATCGGCTTGCGATTTTACTTTTTCTTCAATTTTCTTTACTTCACGAGCCGCATCCATCTTGGCTTCATCGATGATTTTATTCTTCACCTCTTCACGCGCCTTTTCAGCGGTATAAGAACCGATTACTTCCAGGTTTCGAAGTTCCTCTTCAACTAACCGCTTGTACTCCACTTTTTGCAAATCAACTTCTTTATTTTTTTCATTCAGTTTTGAAAATTCGTTTTCGATTTCCTTTTCACGCGATTGAAACTTTCCGAAATCGTTTCTCAAGTCCCTTTCTTTTTGCTCCAGATCTTTTTCAAGATCACGCAGACTATCGCGTTTGCCTTTCATTTCTCTTTCTAATTCGCCTTTAACTACCAAAGATTTTTCTTTTGCTTCGATTTCAGCTGATTTCAAGCGGTTCTCTACTTCTTTTTCCGCTTCTGAAATAATCTTTTGCCGGCGTGCTTCCGCTTCTTTGATTTGATAATCCGTAAACAGCTTTCGCAAAAAATAACCAATCGCATAACCGATAGCCAGAGCGAACGCCATTCCCATAACCAGGGTAATGAAATTTACTTTTATGGCAGTAAAAATATGCATTTATTTACCTCTTATAAAAAGTAAACCACTTAAGCGAATATCTCTTTGCTGTAATTTTCTCTCAGGCAGCTCGCGCCCGTTTATCTATTGCGAACTGCACGAAGCCAATAAAGCAAGTTCTAGAAATATTTCAGGTTTCCGGAAACCTCAGTAGTTTAACGTGTCTTTTTCAGTAAAAACCTTGTGTACTTTTTTATCCCAAACATCTTGGTGCAGAGAATCCACTAATTGAAAACTAAAAGCGATCCCTAAACGCAAAGAGTTGTCCGGCAACTCTGTAAACAATTTGTCAAAATAACCACCACCAAATCCAATTCGTCCGCCTGCGCCATCAAATGCCAGCCCCGGGGTAACAACGGCATCTATATCAGTTTCTGGCACGATTTTTAGATGCGACCCCGTAGGCTCACGAATTCCCATGGCATTTAGTTTTAAGCCAGTTTCCAGACTTTCAATCTGGCAAATTTCCATTTTTTTTCCGCCTTTTATTATCCGCGGAACATAAACCTTTTTATGCAACCTTAAAGAACGCAGGATCATTGAATCCGTGCACACCTCTTTTCCAAAAGAGAGGTAATATAAAACATGGTTACGGCTCAAAAAGTCTTCGCAGGAAAAAAGGTTTTCTTCGACCTTCCTGCTAAAATCAGACACTTCCTTCGGAGTCAGATCATTTCTGCGCCGGATCATCATCTTCCGGACGGCTGCCTTATCCAATTTTGGAGCAGCGCAAGCCATAATCTTTACCTATCATGCAAATACGATAATAGTGAGCTGCAGTTTAGCCAGACGCATTTAAAGCTTTAGGGGAGAATCAAAATCAGGGAGTTAGCCTGATAAATCAGGCCTGAGGAGAGATACGATAAGGCAAAACAACCTCTTGGCTGTTTTGAATGGATATATCAAAAAACGAAACCAAACTCCATGTTTCGTTCATAATTTTCGCTCCGCAAATAGGTCCGGAAATCTTAAAAAAATAAAAACCGGATCATATATATTCAGGCTCACCTGGGCTGTTTTGCCCCTGAAGCTCTTAACTCAATCAAAAAGTCTCCCCGTTCATGCCGTGCAAAAACTATTTTTTGAACCTGTCAAGGACAGGTGGGGTATCCGTGAACTGCTTTAGGCTTCCTACCTGGGCAGGCATGCACACCGCAGCCGATTCATCAACCCCTTTTACTAACTGTTGGCTCAAGAAATTAAACTTTTACTCGAACACAACAGGGAGACAACAAATTCAAATTTCATCACATCCTAGCACAAAGGCAAAACACCCTCAAGACCTATGTGCCCAGCGCAACTAATTAATTATCAATAGCTTGCAGCTCCTCCTCCAATGCCTCCAGCAACCTTGCAATTTTTTCTTCCTGGGCCTGACCCTTAGCCTGGGTCTGGGACTGCAACTCCAATAATTCCTGCGCAATATTGAGAGCCGCAAGTACTGCCAGATCGAGAGAGGGAGTTTTTTTTCGAGCTTCTCCCAATTCACGCATTTTAGAATCTACATAGGCTGCGGCCTCTTCTACGCTTACCTCGGTCGAAGAGCTTTTCAGACTGTAGGTCTTTCCGTAAATCTGTATTTTTGCCATTGTGCAATTAAGTTAGGTCAAATTTTTCAAGTTTTTCCAATAAATAGATAACCTTATCGCGAACTTGCTTCCGGTCCTTTTCATGGTTTTTGCCAGCAGCTTCCAGCTCAGACAAACGCTCCAGTTTTTCCCTTATGAATTCTTTTTCCTTTGAAAAAGATTGGTTTTCCTGCGTCAGGCCCTCCAACCGCAAGGTCAGCTTTTGGTTCTCGTCTTTAAGCTGGCGATACGCCTCAAGTAAAGTCGAGACACCTGCTTCTAACTTTTCCATATCGGGATTGGACATGGCGGAATCGTAGCACCCCGAAATTAGGGTGTCAATGGGCTCCATTCAAGGACAGCTACTCCCTAAGGGAAGCACCCAGTTCGGCCTTCAATGTTTGAATGATAGTTTCAAATAATGGGTTGACCTCTTCGTCTGACAAGGTCCTATCCTTGGACTGAAAAGAAAGGGCAAAGGTGAGGCTTTTTTTATCTGACTGAATCTTTTTCCCTTCAAAATGATCGTACAACTCCACCCAGCTTATAAGCGGGCTACCTGCCTTTAAGATCAGATCTGAAGCTTGCTGAGAAGTAATTTGCCGATCAACTAAAATAGAAATATCGCGGTAGGTTTCTGGAAACTTTGCGATGTTCTGAAAACGCGGACGGGAAGGAAGCGATTCCTCCAACTTTTGCAAATCAATCTCCCAAACATAAACTTTTTCGGCAACCCCTGTCTTTTCGGGTGCAAGCTCTCCCATATAACCCAGAACATTGTCACCGAAAACACAATTTACCGATTTCCCCGGCAGCAAAAAGGACTTTTCTGCATCTGCCGAAAACCCTACCTGTAATCCACACTGGGAGCATAGTTTATCCAAGGCTCCCTTTAGATCGTAAAAATCATATTCTTTGCCGCGCGGTTTCCAGGGCGTAAGCTCATAAGGTCCCAACACAGCAGCCGTCAAAACCGTTCTCTCAGTTCGCTTGCCTTGCGCATCTGAAAAATAAACACTGCCAACTTCGAAAAGCTTGAGAGGCTTTTGTCCCTTACTCAAATTATTGGCGATGGTCTTCAGCAAGCCAGGAATCAAGCTGGTTCGCATGGTATCGTTTTCAGAACTTAAAGGATTTTTTAACGGAATCACTTTATCATTTCCGCTTGCAAACGAAGGCAAATAGCCCTCGGCCTGTTCACGATCAATAAAACTGAAATGAACTGTTTCAGCAAAGCCCGTATGGCAAAGAACCTCCCTTATTTTGCGCAACAGGGTTTGCTTGGGTGTGATTCGCACCGGCCTCACGGAAGCGACAGGAAACACGGTGGCGACCTTATCAAATCCATCGACCCTGGCAATTTCTTCGATCACGTCTATTTCGCGCAACAGATCAGGGCGAAACCCAGGCACTTCCACCTGCAAGGTTTCTTTATCCAATACGCCGTCTACCTTCAATCCCAAACGAGAGATGATTTCTTTTATTCGTTCAGCACTAAAATCGGAACCCAGCACCTGATTCACGCGTGAAACCCGAAGCGACACTTGAATGTTCTCTCTGGATTTTGGGTAAACATCAATTCTTCCTTTACATATTTCGCCTCCCGCCAACTCCTGAATCAAACAGGCTGCGCGTGCTTGAGCCGTGATGACCCCTTCTATATCCACACCCCGTTCAAATCGATAAGAAGAATCTGACCGCAAGCCATATTTTTTTGAAGCTTTTCGAATGGTTGCAGAATCAAAACATGCACTTTCCAAAACAACATTTTTAGTTTTTTCAGAAACCTGGCTGTTTGTCCCGCCCATGATCCCTGCCAGAGCCACTGGTTTTTCTGCATCTGCAATGACAAGCGCATCCGGTTCCAGCTTGAGTTCACTGCCATCGAGGCTGGTAAAAGGCTCACCCTTTTTTGCGTTTCGAATTATGATTTTATTTCCCGAAAGTAATTCACGATCAAAAGCATGAAGCGGTTGGCCGTACTCCATCATCACAAAATTGGTGACATCAACAATATTGTTTATAGGACGCAACCCAATCGCCTGCAAACGGTCACACAACCATTTGGGAGAAGGACCCGGCTTGACATTTTCAATAACCAAAGCTGCATAACGCGGACATGAATTTTCTTCCTGATTTTCTACGACTATCTTTTCTGCAACAGGTACCGTGCCCCATTTTTTCTCCAAAAATGCCAGTGCATCCGGCGGATTGAACGTCCCGCCCATCAGTGCCGAAACTTCTCGCGCCACCCCTAAATGCGATAGACAATAACCCCGATTGGGGGTCACATTCAGCTCCAGCACATCGCCCTTTTCTTCATCGAGTAATTCGTGGCTTTCAATTTCCAAACCAGCCATAGTGAGCACATGACCCAGCTCTGCCGCAGGCGCATCTATATCCACATATTCTTTCAGCCAATCTACTTGAACTTTCATCTTTCCCCTTTACCCGCTAACACGCCACTTGGCGTGGGGCCAATGGTCGAAACCCGTAAGGCAGACTATTATTTTAAGCTTTAACTATAGGTTCGTTAATATTACCTCCCTCGTTAGAGGGCGTAGCCTTGTGGATTATAAGTGAAGCGTTTGCAAAAATCTACGCTATCTCGGCATTGCATTTCCTCTTGTTATAGGATATCAAGGGTTTCAAACCTCTAATTCGACCTGGCCCTATGAAACTCACTGAAGCGCGAATTCTGGCTTTGCTGAAGAAAAAAATCAGCCGCCCCATGAAAATCTCTGAACTTTCCAAACAATTGGGAGTGACTGAGGCAGACCACCGTGAATTTCGTAACCGAATCAAAGATATGGCCGTTCAAGGGTCACTGGTAAAAATCCGCGGCGGTCGTTACGGTCTCCCCAACGAGATGAATCTGATTACCGGGAAGCTGCATGGGCACCCGAACGGATTTGGCTTTGTCATCCCCGACAAACATCACGATACCAACGATGTCTATGTCCATCGGAAAAGCATGAACGAAGCCATGCATCAGGATCACGTTGTGGTGCGGGTGGAATCTGAAAAAGAACCCGGTCGGCCCGAAGGCCGTGTCATAAAAATCCTGCAACGAAACACGCCTAATATAGTCGGTGTCTACGAAACATTTGGTCATGATGGCTGGGTCATCCCAACGGAAGCCAAACATTTCCACGATGTATTCATACCGGGCAAAAACCGAAAAGACGCCAAGAACGGTCAGATTGTCGATGTAAAAATAGAAACCTATCCCACTCGACACCAGCCCCCTGTCGGCAAAGTAATAGAAATTCTGGGCAAATCCAATGACCCTGAAGTGGAAGTGCAATCCATTTTGAGAAAGTTTGGGGTTCGTCAAGGGTTTCAGCCAAAAGTTTTAAAAGAAGCTAAAGCGGTGGCAAAAGGGAAAATGCCAGATGACCGTAAAGACCTGACCGACTTGCTCACCTTCACCATCGACGGAGAAAGAGCAAAGGATTTTGACGATGCAGTTTCACTGGAAAAAATGGGTGAAGGTTATCGGCTAGGAGTGCACATTGCCGATGTCAGCCATTTCGTAGAAGAAAATTCGCTTCTGGATGAAGAAGCCTTCGAAAGAGGCACCAGTGTTTACTACGCAGATGGAGTGATTCCCATGCTCCCAGAAATTCTTTCCAATGAAGCATGTAGCCTAAGGCCTGAAGAAGAACGTCTGACTCTGAGCGTCTTCATTGACTTCGACCGCCAGGGCAGCCCCCTGGCAACCCAGATACACAAATCGATCATCAAAAGTCAAAGGCGGTTCACCTACAACGAAGTTGCCGGGCTACTCGAACAGGGGAGTGATAAAGAGATCGATTCTCCTTTCATGAAAACCCTTTCTGATATGCACCACCTCAGTCAGACCCTTAGAAAGCACAGATTTAAAAATGGCAGCGTAGACTTTCATGTGCCCGAACCGGACATTCAAATTGAAGAAGATAAAGTAAAACAAATAGGAATCGTGGAACACAACGCCGCACACCAATTGATCGAAGAGTTCATGCTGGCGACAAACCAGGCGGTTGCACTTAGCCTGCATGAAAAGAATATTCCCTGCATCCACCGGGTCCACGAGTCTCCCGATCCGACCAAACTTTTTGAGTTCAAGGAATTCATCTCATCTTTCGGACTACGACTTTCTTCTCCTGAAAAAATCCGCTCGCAGGATTTAAATGCCCTGCTCAAAAAAATAGAAGGCACTCCAGAAGAAAGAATGGTCAATACCCTGTTATTGAGGACCATGAAAAAAGCCCGGTATTCTCCGTCCGATCCCGGTCATTACTGTCTTGGGTTCGAGCATTACGCACATTTCACCTCTCCCATCCGCAGATACCCAGATTTGATCGTCCACAGAATCATCAAAAAATATCTTGCGCACAAATTTCCAAAAAAAGAAAAGAAAGCTTTGTTCGACTCGCTATCTGAAATTTCTGAACAATCAACGCAAATGGAAATTCAGGCCATGTCCATCGAGAGAGAAATCATAAGTCTTAGAAGGGCTCAATTTATGATGGATAAAATTGGCAAAACTTTTTATGGAATCATTACAGGAGTAACTGGCTTTGGCTTTTTTGTTGAATTGGAAAATGTATTCGTCGAAGGCCTTGTAAAAATATCCAGCATTATGGATGACTACTACCTCTTCATAGAAACCGAACATAAATTAATAGGGCAAAAACGGCATCGCGTTTTCCAAATTGGCGATCGGGTAAAAGTACGCGTTACCAATGTCGAGCTCTCAAGGCGACAGATAGATCTGCAGGTGATGGAGGAGAGATGAATTCGTCCACCGCCGAGTTTGTGAAGAAATGGTTTTTTTCAGAAAATGCCAATATTCACGACCGAGCGCGTATCCCCCCGATTCTACCCTTTCTTCTCGCATTCACCTCTGGCCTCTTGGGAAGTGAAGCAAAGCTTTTTATAGCCCCCCCCTGCATTTTTACTTTGTGCCTGGCCTTCTTTTTCTTTTATCGCTCAGCACAAAATCCTTCATATAAAAAACACGTTGTGCTTGCCTTGTTTTTTATTTTTGGATTGCTGTACCCCGGAAAAACTTTCACCAAACCCAACAATATCATTCATCACATCAAAGAAGGAAAAACGACTGCCTTGGAAGGCAGATTGTATGATCCGCCGCAGATTCTTGAAGACCGAACCTTTTATTTACTCGAAGCAGAATCTATTGAAACAGAAAATGGAGAAAAAAAAGTTTCAGGAAAAGTTCGAATAGCGGTCTATAAATCCCACGCCTTTCTTCAGGCGGGAGACAAAATTCGATTCGAAAAAATAAGACTTAAAATCCCGAGAAATTTTAAAAATCCGGGCCGCTTTGACTACCGTTCTTACTTGAACTCAAAGGGCATAAACTTGATCGGCAATGTTTCCAAGCCTGAAACCATTATCAAACTCGGTCAATTCGACTTACCTTTCTATTACTCTTTACCACAGCGCTTACGGGAACAGATGATTGCAAGCCTTTCAGGACTTTTCTCTGGAGACGAAGGCTTATTATTGCAAGCGATGGTATTTGGCATGAAAGACTCTCTTCCCTCACAAATTAAGGAAGCCTATATCGCCACTGGCCTGGCACATTTGATGGCAGTGTCCGGATTGCATATAGGATTCGTGGCCAGCGCTTTTTATTATCTGCTCCTGCC
>JABJCF010000315.1 GCA_018665625.1 Nitrospina sp.
ACTAAGGCAAAAAGCCGAAAAGAATATTTTGATATTAACTCCACTGTTTGTTCGAATTTATATGAACAGTGTCTAAAATTTAAAGACAATATTGAAGGGATTGTGCATCTGAGCAGTCTTGCAGCGGTGGGGCCAGGGCAGGGTGGAGGCCTGATGGATGAGGCTGCCCCTTTGAATCCTATAACTCATTATGGGAAATCAAAAAAAGCAGGGGAAGAAGTTGCTCTGAAATATTCTGCCTCTTTGCCGATTAAGATCATTCGTCCTCCGGTTGTTTATGGTCCTCGCGAAGAAAATCTTTTTAACTTTTTCAAACTGGTTAAGAAAGGTTGGGGACTGCAAATTGGCAAAGCTCCTAAAAAACTTTCACTTGTTTATGTTGCAGATCTTGTGCGGGCAATGCTTCAGGTCTGTGGTTCATTCGAATCTCAAGGGAAAATTTATTTTGTTACAGACGGGAATACATACTCATGGCAAGAGATTGCAAAAAGTGCGGCAGATAAAATGAATGTTTCGGTGAAGGCTTTGAGGTTGCCTGAAAGCATTTTGTCCCCCATCGCAATTTTCTTTGAGCTTCTAGCAATGTTCAGTTCAAAGCCAGCTTTATTTGATCGGCAAAGAATGATTGATATCAAGCAAAGCTGCTGGACAGCGTCTTCTGAAAATTTTATTCGCGAATATAGTTTTTCACCTGAATTTGACCTTGAAGCGGGGCTTTCGCATACGCTCGACTGGTATGTTCAGCAGAAATGGTTGTAAGTCATGAAAGAAAAAATGGAGCATGCATTAAAAGACCTCGCCGAGCCTGTAAATATTTATATCCACGACCCGATTGCAAAAAGATTTGTCGCTGTCTTAAAAAATACCGCCATTACTCCCAATCAGGTGACTTATTTGTCGGTGCTGGTGGGGTTTGCATCAGGTTACTCGTTCAGTCAGGGAAGTTGGATTTGTAGTGTGATGGGGGGGCTGCTTCTTGAGTTAACCCTGATTTTAGATTGTGTGGATGGCCAACTTGCCAGAGCCAAGAATATGGCCAGTGATTGGGGGCGCCTTATTGATGGCATTGCCGGCTATTTTGCCTATCTGGCTGTGGTTTTTGGAATTATTTTTGGATATCCAGACTTTAAAACAGCATTAATTATCATTGCGGTTTTTACTATTCTTCGTGCAATATCCTACGATTACTGCAAGCAAACCTTTGGGACAATGGTGTTGAAAGGGTTTGATGGAGTCGAAAGGGAGATTCAAAATACAATTGAAAAAATCCAGCAAAAGCCCTCAGTTGTTCTGAAGGTCTATTTTTATTATATGCAAGCCCAGCAATTCATTTTTCGTGGTAAGTGGAAAACTTTAAGCGCTCTGGAAAACCTGAAAGTAGTGGATGAAATCATACTCGGCCCCGAACAGCGTCAGGAATACTTTAATAAGGTAAGTACCCTTCTTAAACTTTGGCGGTGGAATGGAATCGATTTCCCTTTGTTTCTCATTGCCGTATTGGGATTATTGTCTATGCCGGGTCAAAGCTTAAATTTTCTTGCCTGCGCAATTACTGCACAATTTCTTCTTACCTACCTATTGCATATTTTCCTGAGGCGCAAACTTTAAAAGAACCCTTCCTCTTCGTGGTGTTTTTTTATTTAAATGTAGTTTGTGATATCTCTCCCTTCCAAAAAATTTGTAGATAATTGTTATTTATCGAGTTGTTTTAGTTTTTATGGATTTAAGAACTGCTGCTTTAGATTGTTGTGGTTATTTGTAATTGAAAAGCGGGACGATGTTGATATTATCCCTTAGTGAATAATATTTATGGTCGCGCGACAAAACTTTATTGATGAACTTAAGTGAGAGGCTAAATGGAATTTTCTAAAGTTAATTTCTTTTGGTCTAGGAATAATTTAAGGAGGGGGCGAGCATGAAAATTTTTAAAAGAATCGGATATGTCAAAGGGCTAAGCGCAATCTTGCTTTTCCTTGCGGTCCTCATTCCCCAATCAGCCCTTGCCCAAAGTGAGGATATTAGCGCCAGATTGGAGGCGCTGGAAGAAGAGTTGCTTGAGTTGCAATTAAAGCAAACTGAAAAAACCCCAGTCACAGCATTTGACGCCATCCGTCTGGATTTTGGTGGATTCGTCACGCAAACTTTTACTTCCGTGTTGAACAGCGATGGGCCGGATCGAGCGTCGTTTGATCAGACCAACCTGGAATTTTTGATTGGTGCTGATGTGACGGATAAAGATTCATTCTTTGCCGCGATCGGGTTCTTGCGCCAGGCGGACTTAATAAATGAAGCAACGGCTACCGATGTGAATGGTAGACGTTTTGCCGCGCACGCCAACCGGACTCCGGGAATTATCATGTGGGGAAAACATGATTTTGACCAATTGCTGGATGTGACCTACGGACGGATGATCACCCCCTGGGGCATTATCAATCGCGAGCATTTTCCTCCTGTTTTGTTGAACCTCAATCAACCGCAATATTTAAGAAATGTTCAGCCTGGGAACTTGTTTGGTGGCAATACATTTATCCCCAATTTTATTGATGGTGTTCAGGCGCATGGAAGCAAGTTTTACGGAGATCATCAGGCGGAGTATTTTGTTTATGTAGCAAATTTTGATGGCGGTGGAACGGATGCATCTGATTTTCTAGCAGGCGGTCGTTTGCAATGGACTCTTCCTAATAATTTGGTTACTTTCGGTGGATCATATCAGAATGGATCACGCGCAGGTGCTGGCGCCCCGAATAAAGCTCATTATGATGCTTATGGTTTGGATGTTCTTGTGAATCACAAAGGGTTCCAGATGAAAGCCGAGTATATCCGTAATAACGAGCGTGGAGGCACAAGTACAAATGGAAATGCTAGTATTGCGCCGAAAGAGTCCTGGTACATTCAGCCTGCCTACACAATGGGGAAAACGATTCTCTTTTACCGATGGGATGTGATTGACACGAATCTGGATATTGGCAACGATGCTTCGCAACAAACTGAGCATGTGTTTGGTGTCAATTATCTCTGGGCACCCACCATACGTTTACGAGCGGAATATGTGTTGAACCGGTTTGATTTGGAAAAAGACACTTCAACTACAGCTCGAGACCGGGACTATGACAATATTCAACTTTCTATAACCACATCATTTTAAGGAGGAAGATAATGACAAGATCTATCATTACATTGTTAGTTTTCATTTCCTTATCTTTCTCCAGCGCCTGGGGAGGGTCGGTTGTGGTTATCGTAAATAAAGAAAACCCAGCAAGATCTTTATCGCCTTCGGATGTTTCGAAATATTTTTTGAGTAAAGTTAAAAGTTGGCCTAATGGAGGGAAAGTAAAACCCATCAACCGGAATAATAAATCATCCGTTAAAAAAGATTTTGTTTCTGCCTCTCTGGGTATGTCGATTCAGGATTACGAGCAATACTGGATTGGTGTAAAGCAGAGAAGTGGGGAAGTAGAGCCTAAGGTGGTTAGATCAAACAAATTTGTTTTAAAAATAGTTGGTAAAAATAAGGACGCCATTGGTTATTTGCCGGCCAAATATTTTGAAAGCCTGGATGGGAAATCCAAAGAAAAAGTAAAGGTAGTTTTAAAACAGTAATACCCAGCAGGGATAAACTCCTGCGAGAGGGAAACTTTGTTGAAAATTTGTGACGGTATTAATTTTTTATCATCGTGCATTGCGAAATCTATCTGTGCGGGAATAATTGCCGGGTTTTTGAGTACAGTATTGCCTGCTTTTGTTTTTGCCGATACGGATATCTACGTTAAGACGGAGCTAAAGAAAATTTCAACCTCGAGCTTGAAAGAAGTTTATAAAGGCCCCTTCCGACACCCCTTAAAGCTCCGGCCCACTACGACACAATCACTTCTTGAGTCCTTGCAGTATTCAAAAAACTTCATCACATGGTCAAAACCCGTTCCTCTTTTTTCAAGTGTCCTTTCTGAAAAATTATCCCGACCTTTAACGCGTGAGTTTGCCAGAGCCAATAGGCAGCAACTGGTTACTTTTAAAATTAATTTTAAGCAACTTAAGATTGAAGGCGAAGCATTTGTTAATAAATTTGGATTGAATTGGAAAATTAAATCCATCCATACTAGATCGAAGGGTTTCAGGGAGTCTAAAGTTTGGGATGATAGCTGGAAGCTGGTTCCAAATAATTACCAGGTTTATTGGAAGGAAAAAGATTTGCTTGGGAGTAGGGTCAAGGATCTTAAATGGGTTTTAATTCCAAGTAAAAACCTTAAAAAAATTCTTCTTACTGCAAGAAAAGAGGCCTCGTCAAAACCTCAGGGTGGCAAAGGTTTTGATAGTGAAAAGTTTTTGGGAGATTTGCGTAGTTTGAAGAGTCTATATAAGGAAAGAACTCTAAGTCGAAAAGATTATTATGAAAAGCTTGATAAAGTCATTAAATCTTCAGGGTGGAATGGTCAACCGCTGCAAAAACAAGGTAAAATCTTCAAAATTATTGAGAAAGAGAATTTACTTCCTAAGAAAAAGCGTCCGGGTTTGCCCCAAAGTTAGTTGAAATTAGAACATGACCTCACGTAAGTTTGAATGGTTTTTAGCGATAAAAGCCCAAACCAACCTAAGGAGGCCATGTCATGAAGAAAGTACTGAA
>JABJCF010000316.1 GCA_018665625.1 Nitrospina sp.
AAAAGAAAAAATTAATTTCATTGTACATTTAGCTGCTTTTCAGGTTCCTTTTGTTAAGTCCAATCCTATCCTAGGATCAAGAGTTAACGTTGAAGGGACTGTTGTATTATACGAATGTGCTGTAAAAAATAAAAATCAAATTGAAGGTTTTGTTTCTGCCAGTTCAATTGGAGTGTTTGGTGATAAAGTTATTCATAATAGCAATACCATCAAAGAAGAAACCGTTCCTTATCCATTAAATCTTTATGGTGTTTACAAACTAGCAAATGAAGGTACAGGAAGAATATATTTTGAAGAGAATAAAATAAATAGTATTATCTTAAGACCTTATATTATATACGGACCCGGAAGAGACCAAGGATGGACTTCTGCTCCAACCAAAGCCATATTATTTAAAATGCTGAATAAAGGATATACTATTCCATTCTCTGGTTCTATATATCTTCACTATGCTAAAGATTGTGCTGAACAATTTTTGCTTGCTCTAGAATCTAATTTAAAAGGTTTTAATATTTTTAATGTTACTGGAGAGACTATAAATATTTCAAATTTTATAAAAATTCTAAACTATGCAATTCCAAATGATTGCCTTATTGATCAAGATTTCAGTAAAGATTTCCCAATACCATCCAATATAGATATAAGTAAAAACAATAAATTTTTTAAAATACCTGAATTAACAAATTTGACTGATGGCATTAATGAAACTATTGATTATTTAAAACATGGAATTCAATATAATCTTTTACCTAGCAGTTTTATAGATGTTTAATAAATTACAAACAAGTGATCCAAAAATTTTATTTTCTAAAAATTTAATCCTTGGAGAGGGGCCTATTTGGCTTCCTCATACAAAATCTTTAATGTGGTTAGATATTAAAGGTAAATCTCTCCATACTTTTTCTTATAATACTAACAATTGCACTTACCAAAAATTAGTCAAAACAACAACATGGATTTTACCTATTTTAAATTCTGATTTGTTTTTAGTAGGTACAGAAGATGGAGTGGAAGAATATGATCATATAGAAAATAAATTTGAACTTAAGCTATCTATTGAAAGTGATCTCCCTAATAACAGGTTAAATGACGCTAAAATTGATAAGAATGGTAATTTATGGTTCGGAACTATGGATGACACAGAAAAAGAAACGTCTGGTTCATTTTACTGCTTAAGACCTAATTATGAGCTAATAAAAGTCGATGACTCTTATACTGTCACTAATGGTCCTGCAATCACACATGACGATAAAAAACTATACCATGTGAGTAGTCTTCATAAAAAAGTTTTTTGTTTTGAAAAAAATAACGAAAAACTTTCCAATAAAAAGATTTATTTTGAACTAGATCAAAACGATGGTTACCCTGATGGTTTAACAATAGATGAAGAAAATTTTGTATGGCTAGCTGTTTGGGGAGGGTCAAAAATTATACGAATATCCCCTGATGGCGAAGTAGATAAAATTATTAAATTTCCAACTTCGCAAATTACTAGTTGTGTGTTTGGAGGATCTGAAATGAATATCCTATTTGTAACATCTGCTTCAGTAGGTAAAAACATTGATAAGGATGTACATGCAGGAAATTTGTTTTCTGTTACTACTAATAAAAAAGGGGTCCCTTCACCTCATTTTGGCTAAATTTACTTTGGATGACCCAATGCAAATGATGGTCACCTAAGTTCAAATATAAGAAGCTCAATTTACATAACTCATTTATATTATGGAAGCCAGCATGGACTTAAACTCAAGTACGGTTATAGTTTGTCCCGTTAAAACATTGATACTTGTGTCAAAGATTCAAGCATTGCCTTTATGGAATTTTCAAAATCGAATTCTGGCTTCCAGTTCCAATCCCGGGTAGCGGAGGTTGAAATTACCTCATCAGGCCAACCTATGATCATGCTCTCAACGTCTGGATCTGCCTCAAAACTATACTCAAAACCGGGATAAACCTGCTTTAGCTTTTCGCCCAGTTGCTTCGCTGTGAAATGGAACCCATGCAGATTATAGGCATGACTCTGAATGCACGCTCGAGGGGCAAGGGAAATCTCAAAAATGCTACGAATGACATCATCAAGAAACATGCATGACATACCAGTCTCTTTTGAAACAGGGAAATTGAATGGATCACCAAGCGCCGCAGCCAGACATGCGTGTGACGGATAGGCCGTTTTCGCGGATAGGGGCGCGGATGGCGACAAAACCATTGGAAATCGCAAACAGCGAAAATCAAAACCGTGGGTTTGTTTCAGGTAGGTTCCGAAACGTTCTACGGCCACTTTTGTCACGCCATACATGTTTTCAGGCCATTGCAGGAAATCTTCTGGCAACGGATCTCTGGTTTTCGAGCCGTAGGTTGCGATTGTACTGGCAAAGAAAAATAAACCAACCTCAAAATCCACGGCGATTCGCATCAAGTTGATCGAAGCTGTTGCGTTGATCTCCCACGTTAGCTCAAGGTCGGTTTCCGAACTTCCGGAAAGCAACGATGCAAGATGAAAAATGGCTTGTGGGCGCTGGTCTTTTACGATCTTGTGTACCAGATCTTGATCACGGACATCTCCTAGAAAAATATGCTTATAATACGTTTCATTTTTATGCTCGGTTCCCGGCAGGTCAAAACAGAGTACGTCTATGCCTTTGTCCGATAGTTGCTGGGCGAAGAGCCTGCCAAGGTTCCCGTTACCACCGGTTATAAGCGCGGTTTGAAAAGTGTCCATTGTTCTGATCCCCAGTGCTATTTCGCCAGATCTCGCTCAACCACAAGGTTTTTTTGGCATTCAATAGAAACCTTTTTGAAAGTATGAATGGTGAGTATATGTTTCACTAGGTGTCCTATGTGGTTTAGGAGAACCCTATATATAACATCAATCGGTTTGTTTTACAAGCATGTGGGGATTTTACTTGGAGGGTGTCTGACTGTGAGAATTAGTGGGGGGTTTCTCACAGGGGAATGATGGGGTTGGTTTTAGTTGGGGTTATTGTTTTATCTCTTTTCCATTCACAAACTTTTTGGTAATGTTTCCGTCTTTGTCATAATATATTGCATTCCAAGGTTGTCCAACCTTTATTTCCCCTTCAAATGCAACCTTTCCATCAGTGTAAT
>JABJCF010000317.1 GCA_018665625.1 Nitrospina sp.
GGACATATTCGCCATCTCCAAGAAGCCAAAAAACAAGGCGATATTTTGTTTGTAACGGTTACTGCAGACAAATTCGTCAACAAGGGGCCGGGCAGACCTGTTTTTTCTGAGATGCTTCGAGCAGAAAATATTTCTGCGTTAAGCTGTGTCGATTATGTAGCGATCATACATACAAAAACTGCAGAACAACCCATCTCAAAAATTAAACCGCATATTTATGTAAAAGGAAATGAGTATAAAAATGCAACTGATGATATTACGGGGAACATAACTAATGAGAAACAGTTGGTAGAAAAGATTGGCGGTGAAATTTATTTCACAAACGATATTACTTTCAGCTCCTCCAGCTTACTCAATGAGCATTTCGGGATTTTTTCCGAAGAAACCCGCAATTACCTATCTAAAATTGGAGCAAAATACACAAGCAAACAAGTAATACAATCCATGGAAGCCTTGAAAAATCTAAAGGTGCTGGTTCTTGGCGATACTATCATTGATGAATACCACTATACGATGCCACTGGGTCAATCGGCGAAAGGCCATCACTTGGCTGTTAAGTACCAATATACAGAACAGTTTGCGGGAGGTGTTTTGGCTGTCGCAAGTCATATCGCAGGATTTGTTGGCAATGTCACTTTGGTGACGGCATTGGGAGAGGATGATTCGCACGAAACATTTATCCGATCCAAATTGCATAAAGAAGTTCAGCCAATCTTTTTTTATAAGAAAAATTCGAGAACACTCGTTAAGAGAAGGTTTGTTGATATGGACCTCCTAAAACTTTTCGAGGTCTACCTTATGGATGAAGATGAGCTTCTTCCTGAAGAATTAGACGAAAAAATCTGCGTCTGGTTGGATAAGGAATTGAGTCGTTTTGATGTGGTGGTCATACCCGATTTCGGGCATGGATTTATTACCGATAAAATGATTCGCGTTCTTGAGGTGAAGAGTAAATATATGGCTGTTAATACTCAGGTAAACAGTGGGAATCGAGGGTATCACGCTATCTCACGTTATTCTCGAGCAGACTTGGTAACTTTAAATGAACCCGAATTAAGATTAGCTACACACAATAGGCATGATTCTGTCGAAGCACTAGCAGAAAAAGTATGTAAAGCAGTAAACGCGAAACATGTCTCTATAACTCGTGGAACCAATGGTGCGATCATGCTAAATCGCAAAGGAAACGAAATCCAAAGAGCCCCTGTTCTTTCCACAAAAGTTGTTGATCGAATTGGAGCAGGCGATGCGTTCCTTTCTCTTGCAGGAATAAGTCTTGCCGCAGGTTTGTCGTCCGAATTGACAACGTTTGTTGCCAGCGCAGCTGCAGCTATTGATGTCCAAATTGTTTGTAATCGCGATCCCATTACCCCGGTAGACCTCTATAAATACATCACAACTTTATTAAAATAAATAGTGTCTATTCAAATCCCCGAGCAAGCAAAACTTTTTTATGAAATGCTTCGAATTCGTCTCGTTGAAGAAGTTCTTGCAGAACGTTATTCGCGAGAAGAAATGCGATGCCCCATGCACCTTTGCATAGGACAAGAAGCGGTTCCTGTTGGTGTTTGCTCCGCACTAACAACTTCCGACATGGTTTTTGGGAATCATCGAGCTCATGGATACTATCTTGCGAAGGGTGGGGATTTAAATAAAATGGTCGCCGAGATCCATGGAAAGGCAGATGGATGCTGCGGTGGAAGAGGCGGCTCTATGCATCTTATTGATCTGAATATAAACTTTATGGGGTCGACTCCCATTGTCGCAGGTACTGTTCCCCTTGGTCTTGGTACAGCCCTTGCCAGTAAACTAAGAGGTAAAGATCAGATAACTGTAGTATTTTTTGGAGATGGTTGTTTCGAAGAAGGGGTAGTGCATGAATCATTCAACTACGCAGCACTAATGGGGCTTCCTGTTATTTTTGTTTGTGAGAATAACGAATATTCGGTTTATACTCACCTGGAAAGTCGGCAGCCAGACAGATCAATGAATAAAATTGCCGAAGCACATGGCTGGGATGTGGATTTCGGAAATGGAAACGATTTAAATCAGGTTGCGAAAATTTCACGGAATGCAGTATCAAGGGTGAAAGCCAATGGCCGGCCGCAGTTTCTGGAATTTGAAACCTATCGATGGATAGAGCATTGCGGCCCAAATAACGACGATCACCTGAACTATCGCCCAGCGGATGAAGTCGCCTCTTGGAAAAAGAAATGTCCGATTCAACATATCGAATCGCAATTGTTATCCCAAAAAATCATTACACGAAAAGACTTAGGTTTTTTTCGCCAGTGCATTATGGATGAAATTGAGCAGAGCTTTAAGTTTGCTCAAGCGAGCCCATTTCCATCGCCGGAATCTCTTTATCAGTTCTCAAACGTTGACCCCACTTAATGCGTCCTGATATCACTTACGCCGAAGCAATACAAGAGGCATTGGATTTTTGCCTGAGCCAGGATGAAAACGTCTTTGTTGTGGGCGAAGGCGTACCTGATCCAAAAAGAATTTTCAATACAACTGCAGGTTTGCTTGAAAAGTACGGCCCGCAAAGAATTATGGACATGCCATTATCTGAAAATGCTTTGACTGGAGTATGCATTGGAAGTGGATTAATTGGGATGCGTCCTGTGATGGTCCATCAACGTACTGAC
>JABJCF010000318.1 GCA_018665625.1 Nitrospina sp.
ATCAGTACCCTAATTGGCGAATGGCTTCATAAACAACAATACTTGCGGCATTAGCTAAATTAAGAGAGCGTACTCGTTCGTCATACTGAGGGATACTGAAAGTGTCTTTAGAAAACTTGTCGATCAAATCTTTTCCTAGGCCTTTAGTTTCACATCCAAAAATTAAGTATGATTCTTTCTCGAATTTTTTTGTATATAGGGAATTTTTAGATTTTGTCGAAAAGAAAACAGTCGAGGCGTCAGCTGGCAGGAAGCTAAGAAACACCTCAAAGTTTTTGTGCCGAATTACTTGCAGATGTTTCCAGTAGTCTAGGCCCGCTCGTTTGACTCTAGAATCACTGATGTCAAATCCAAGAGGTTCAATTAAGTGTAGTGTGCTATTTGTGGCCAAACAAAGTCTCCCAATAGAACCGGTATTTGTTGGGATTTCGGGCTTGACTAAAACGATTGAAAGATTGTGAGGCATATTACTTGCTCCCAATTGTTGTGTTTTGTTAAGATTAAAAGTTAACTTTGCTAAAAAAAACCGTGAGTGACTTGTCTAGAACAAATATTTTAATTATTATTCCTAAAAGTCAGTTTTGTGAGCAGGAGCTTAACGGAGTTAGAACTATTTTGCAACAAAGCGGGGCTAATGTTGTCGTATTATCGAAGACTGGTAAAGAAGGTCGTGGTATGAACAAAGAAAAATTCCGGCCGGACGGAATGATTGTAGATTGGAATAAGCAAAATTTGGCTGCGAGCAAATATCATGCTGTTATTTTAGTAGGCGGCAAAGGAGCAAAAAAGTCTCTTTGGGATGATCCAATCGTACCGTTGATCCTTATAGATCACTATCGTTTTGGTTCTGTTGTTGGTGCAATTGGAGAAGCTCTTGTTGTTATGCAAAAAGCTTCATTGATTGTCGGAGATGTGCCTCTGCCTAAGGATGAAAGTACGAGAGAAGAGTTAGAACGCCTCAATGTTGCCTGCGTTGATATCCCTGTTATAAGGGGTGAGAATTTAGTTCTAGGGCAAGGTGTAAACTCTGTTAGTGAGTTTTCTAAATCAATTGTTGATTGTATAAAATCAATGAGAGTTAAATAAAAGTATTCTTTGAGGTCTTTTGTTTTGTCTGGCGTAATTTAATGGGTAGCGATGGTTGTATGCTTTGGAAATGCCATTTACAAGATAAGTAATAAACTTTATTAAGTTTTATTTTCTTAATTTAATTAATTTAAAGATAACCGAGCCAACTTGTGAGTCAACACTCGATTAAAAGTTTTTCAGCGGCTTTGTTTGAAAAATCTTTTTACTTGGCTTTTATTAATATTTTCATTTATTTCAAAAGCCCACTAAAAATTTTAATTCGCTACGTATTTGAGATGGGTAATTACCCTGAAAATATTTTTGTGCGTACGCCATTAGGTTTGCAGTGCATGACTGCATTTAGTCACCATGACTTAATTACAATCATAGAATGTTTTGGAAAGTTAGATTATGCGGCTCCTCAAAGTCTCTCCGTGGTTGTGGATTTTGGTTCCAATATCGGGATAAGTGCCCTTTATTTTTTAACAAGAAACGAAGGTGTCAAAGTATATTTGTTTGAACCGGTACCTCGAAATATTGAACGACTTAAGCAGAATTTAAAGGGATTTGAAGAACGATATGAATTAAGAGAATGCGCTGTTGGGATTGAGGATGGGTGTCTCGATTTTGCTTGTGATGATACGGGGAGGTATGGAGGCTTGATAAAAGGGGGTGCTATACATTTTTCCCAGTGGGACCCAAAACAAATAATGAGGGTCAATGTAGTTTCGGCAAATAAGATTTTGGATGAGATTTTGACTCAACAGAAATATGCAGATATTGTGAAGATTGATGTCGAAGGCTATGAAAATAAAATTCTAGGCTCTATTAAAAGTGAGATCCTTTCTCGTGTTGACCGTATCTATGCCGAAACTACTGATAATCAAGAAATCCTAGGTTTTTCTAGCGAGAGTTATGGTGGCTTGACTCGGTATTATCGTATATAGATGTTACATGAAGTAAGGCTATGAATTTGTGTTTTAAAAATAATCCTTAAGTTTAACTATTTTCTAATTAACCAATTTTGATATTGCGTTTTTTTTTATTATTTTTTTGTACAATAGATCAGTCTTGAAAACCATTTCATCGATTGAAAAGTGAGTTTTAATGCGGTTGTATCCATTCCTAGAAAAGAAATCGCGCTCATTTTGAGTCAAGTGAACCATTTTGATAATTCCCTTGTAAAGGCTTTCTGGGGAACCTGGTTCAGCAAGTACACCGAAGGTTAAGTCGCAAAGAATATCTTTATTTCCTGCGATTTCTGTTGCTATGGTTGGAATTCCTGAAGCGAACGCTTCCAGCATACTTATGGGAAGGCCTTCACTTAAAGATGATGAAATATAAAAATCAAAGCATTTTAAAATTTTGACTGTATCCTGCCGGTATCCAAGAATACGAACATAATCAGTTAAATTTTCATTATCTATTAAACTTTTTACCTTTAGGTAGTAATCATAGTGCTCTTCGGGGTAACCCCCAATTATAATTAATCTCAGATCAGGGGTTTCCTTAATTGCTTTAGTAAAAGCTGCTAAAAGACAGAGAATTCCCTTTTCGGGTGAAAGGCGTGCAATAGTTCCTAATATTTTATTCTTTTCCCAATTTTCAACTCCACTAAGTTTAAGAGCTGTATCTCTGGTAATAGGGAGGTTTCGAAGGTATTCGTGATCGACCCCATTATGAATGACAGTCGAGTTTTCCTCGTCTAGGAATTTTAAAATACGGGTTCTATTTTTTTCTCCAGCGCTTACAAAAATATGATGATCTGTTAAAAGGCAAAGAAATGATTCTAGGAGCAAATGGAGCCATTTTGTAATAGTTGATAGGTCTTCGTAATGAAAACCATGATAGGTGTGTACTGTAGGAATATTTAAAAAACTACTAATAATTCTACCGTATAGCCCGGGACCTTTTCCATGGGTATGAATTAAATCAGGTTTTTCTTTACGTAAAATAAAGAAAAGTTTAAATGCAGTTTTTAAAGAAAGAATTCTGAGGGAAAGATTGTAAGTTTTTGCTCCCAGTGAGTTGAATTTTAACCAATAGGAACCGTCATTTGATGTACATATGATAACTTTCCATTCATTCTGATTCAGTTTTCTAAGTAATTGAAAGATATGTTCAGGGCCACCCCCAGGTAAGGTTGTCCCACTAATATGAAAGATTTTCTTCATTTATTTTGAGTTTATGGAAAAATTAAATGTACGCGGTATTTTAAGGCTCGATTGGTTATTCCGGGCGCACTGCTGCTTTATTGCTTTACCTTGAGTTATCTAGTATCATTTTCCGAATGTATCATCTTGTTATTTATTATGGTGTCCCATCTGACTGCGGATAGGATTAAAAGAGATTTTTGTTCATGAGAGTTGGATGCGTATATTCGATCGAGAATTATTGTTCAATCGACAAACCGTTGCGATCGCCAATGGAGATTCCTTTTGGGATTTCCATAATTGCTACTGTTTTAAAGGTGGCGGGGCATGATGTGGATTTGTTCGTGATAAGCCCTGTCACTCCCCTCAAAAAAATCATACAAGATTATATCAAAGAAAAGAAACCACAGTTATTTTGTTTGTCGGCAGTGTCTTCCCAGTTCTCCCCGATTGAACAAGTTGCCGCGCTGGTTAAGGAGTTTGATCCCGATATTTATGTGGCTCTTGGTGGGCATCACGCTTCTTTGTCGCCAGACCAAGCGATAAAATGTCCGAACGTTGATGCGATATGTGTGAGCGAAGGGGATTCTGCAGTGGTCGAATCGGCCCGTCAACTTAAAGAAGGGAAGAGGCCCACTGGCATTTCCAATCTTTGGATACGGCACCCTGAAACCGGGGGAATTGAGAAAAACCCAACAGCTCCTTTCAATGAGGAACTGGATACCATTCCGTATGTTGATCGTACCCTCTGGGAGCCATGGATTGTAAACCCGCATGAGGAGGCTTCGGTTTTGGTCGGACGTGGGTGCCCCTATAAATGTACTTATTGTTCAAACCATGCCATGGAAGAGTTGGCCGAGGGCAGTTATGTTCGCTACCGTTCTTCGGAAGATATGATTGCTGAAATTGATTCTATCTGTGACCAATATCCTCGGATGAAGAATATTTATTTGGAAATTGAAACGGTGGGTGCCGATGTTCATAAGGGCATCGACCTGTTTGAAAAACTGGCAGAATACAACAATGCCAGAGAGGAAAGATTATCTTTTAGGATCAACCTGGCACTTCATTCCAACTTTGTTCGAGTTGAGGAGAAGTACAAAAAATTTTTAGAGCTTTGTCAAAAAGCAAATGTTACTGCGCTAAATGTAGGTTTGGAGTCTGGGTCGCAACGAGTGCGCCGTCAGATTCTTCGGCGACCAAGGTACACGAATGAAGAGTTGGTTGGGTTTTGCCGGACGGCCAGAGAATTTGGCGTGGCGACTTCCCTTTTGGTTCTCATGGGTGTGCCTGGGGAAACTTTTGATGACTACCTTGAAACCGTAGCCGTAGTGCGCGACTTGCAACCGGAGGATGTTCAACTGTCCATCTTTTATCCATATCTGGGGACAGATCTTTATAACGTCGCGGTTGAGCAGGGGGTGATTCCTGCCGGAGGAACGGAGCCAAGCAACGAAAGACACCGGGCGACTATGGACTTGCCCGATTTTCCGAGGTGGCGAATTCAATTTGAATTTCTTTTTTTCTGGTACCGGTCATTCAAAGGCCACTGGTCGATGGATAAAATTTTGATGAAAATGTTGCGGGCATTTTTATTGCGATTCACAAATCTCTCGGCGATTGCCCGGTACCTTGTTGTGAACAATCGTTTTTGCAGTTATATATTTAAAAAATATATGGGAGGCCCCAAAAAAGTCACTGGTCAAAAAGAGGACTCGATAGGGTCATTGGCTTCATACCATACAGGAGAGCTGTGACTATCAGGTTATGAGGTTAAGCTGAGAGTCAGTGAGTTTTTTGAATAATTAATTGAAAGTGGGTAACCGGGAGGGTCTATCGAACGGAAAAAAGCTTTCTATCTGACAAATCGTATACCACATTCTCCGATCCTTCGGCGTATTCGCTCGGATGAGCGGTGCTATGTCTCTCAATTGCGCACTATTGTAATTTAGGGAAACCTTGACTTGAATTGGGGTAACATTCACTACTAGAACAGTTGCCATGATAATGCACACCATTCATGGCAATGCTTTTTCCTTTAAATGGCATTGGCCGATAGATAAAATTTTTCTCAAAATGTTGCGGGCGTTTTTATTGCGGTTTACAAACTTATCAGCGATGGCCCGTTACCTCATCGTGAACAATCGTATGTGCAAATATATTTTTCAAACTTATATGGAAGGCCCCAGAAAAGTCACCGGTAGTAAGGAAGAGCAGGTCAGCGGTATGACTTCGTACCACACTGGGGGGTTGTGACATCTTGCGAACTTGCAAGTGCCCGGTTTGTCAGTAGAGAATTGGGCTGGAGCAGGGGTTCTTTATTATGGCGACCGCGATTATTTAAAATTTCTTGTGGATGGGAATACCAGGCCGACCAGGCTTTTTAATAAATAATACAAGTTTTTTGCAGGGCTCTCTCCAAGCTGTCTGAAAGCCTTCCATCTGATTATAAGCCCCTCAAGTTTCTGCGCTCTTTTATTCTGATAGGAGCTTGACTGCTCGGACACACGTAAGGTGCACAATTCATCCTTCAAAATACAAGCCTCTCCAAGAGAAAGCATCCGTAACCACAAATCATAATCCTGGCCGTATTTAAATTTGTTGTTATAGCCACCTGCTTCGTTGAAAGTTTTTTTTCTGAATATTACTGTGCTGTGTGCGAATGGATTGAACAAGCTCATAGACTTTCTTATGGCTTGATCGGTTTCAGTACAAGGCACCCTTTGTTCCGATTCTTTATTTCCGGTTAATTCGCGAAACCGGGACCCGCAGAGCACCAGACCGGGATATTTATTCATGGTTTCAACCTGACGTTGCAACCGGGTGGGGCTACTGTAGTCGTCTGCATCAAGGCGTGCGATAAGGTCGCAACGTGACAACTGAGCGCCCTTGTTCAGCGACCGGGATATGCCCAGGTTTTCCTGGTGAATGATTTGTAACCGGGGGTCGGTGAGTTTGTTTAATATATCGGCTGTCCCGTCGGTTGATCCGTTGTTCAGAATAATGTATTCAAAATTCTCAAAGGTTTGGCTGAGGATACTGTTTACGCATTCCTCAATGAATTCTTCTCCGTTATAGACCGTTGTCAGTATGGTAACTATTGGAGTCACAAAGTGGATGGGGTAAAAGTTTTTTGGGGTGTGTCCCTTGTTCTGATATTGGGTGGGGCGAAATTTATCAGACCGAGCTGATTCCTGGGTTATTAGTTCGCCGGATTTCGCCAAATGCTTCCTGGCATCAGGATTCGTTTGAGATAATTGAATACGAATGCAGGCCTTCCCATGTAATGCAAGAGGGTTCTGAAACCTTCTGCCGGTTGGTGTATCAATTGTTGAACTTTGAAATATAATTTCCCCATGAGGAGAGTTTTCCTCAGGCTGGTTTCGGACCAATCCGGGGTATTGATTAAAAAACTGGAGATAAAAAGATCGCTGAGTGAATAGTCTCTGGAAAAGTAGTCTTCATTTTTGCATTGCTCATAAAGCTCTGTTCCTGGGTATGGGGTGGCAATGGAAATATGAGGGCTGAAACATCCGGCCTCGGCAGAAAATTTGAACGAAGTCCAGATATCGCTGATTTTTTCGCCGGGCATGCCTATCACTAGAAAAAGCCCGTAGTCCAACTTGATTTTCTGGCAGTGCTTGAGCAGGTTTTTAACTCGCTGGAGGTCCAGGGGTTTTTTAATAATATTTTTTAAAACCTCTTGATCACCACTCTCAACTGGAAAATTAATTCTCACACAGCCTGCTTTTTGCATCAGCTCCAGAAGTTCTTCAGTCAGTGTCCATAGCCCGACTCCGTTCGGAGTGTCCCACTTTAGGTCTATTTTTTCCTCAATCATCGTATTGAAAAGTTCTTCAGCATATTTTCTGTTTGCGGTGACATTGTCATCTTCAAACATGATTTCCTTCACGCCGTAGGTTTTCTTGAGAAACCAAAGTTCCTTCATAATATTTTTGGGCGTGCGAGTTCGAAACTGATAGCCAAACATTTTATTTGCGCTACAGAAGGTGCATTTGGCCGGACATCCTCTAGAAGTAACGATAGGGGCAAAGCGCTCTTCATGCCTGATTCCGTGAGAGGCTTCGAGTCCGAAATATTTTTCCAATCCAATAAGGTGGTAAGCAGGGAAGGGGAGTGAATCCAAATCTTCGATCCACTTGACTTTTGGATTGATCGTGTTCCCGGTACTTTTTTTCCATCCCAGTCCATCGACAGACTCAAATCCGCGTTTTCCCTGAAGAGTGTCCAGAAAATCGATGAATGAATTTTCTCCTTCGCCGGATATGGTGTAATCACAATTCTGATCAGCCAGGACTTCTTCGGAGCAAACGGTGACATGAGGTCCGCCGCCTATGGTGATGACCGAGGGGTTGGCTTGCTTGATCGCGGCGAAAACTCTGGGGTAAACTTTGTGCTGGATGCTGAACATGCAACTGACGCCTACAACATCGGGGGCAAATTCACGGACTTCGGCTTGAATTTGTTCATCGGAAAGCCCCACCCGGACGATTTCCTGATTGCTTTGCGAGGGTTCTTCCTGATCCCAGCCCTGAACCAGGCAGTCGAGAATTTTAACTTCGTAACCGCTTTTTTCTGCAACTGCGGCCAGCAGGCCTATGCCCAGCGGTGGTAAGGGATTAATATCTCGTTTATTTTTAAGAGTGTAGGCAGGCGGGAACAGGAGCAGTATTTTCCGTATGGCCGTCGGATTTTGAATAAACGTTTGATGTTCGCCTTGACTGGACGACCGGGTGTCATCGTCCGAGAGACTGTTTCCGGCACCACTCACTTCCTCGAAAGAAGGTATTTCCAAATCGTTGTTCATATTTTCAAGGCGTTGAATTATGTGTATTAAAGGAGTTTGCGTTAAAACTTTCTCAGAGGTAACTCAATAACTCCTTGTTTCATCAGATGTACTTTAAGTATAACTTATTATTGAAGGAATTGTCATCAAAAAATGAGGAAAGACCGTCTACGTTGGCCAAGTGTATGGAATGAGGTCGGATTCTGGATGAATTTTTTCTGATGTCGCATGGTCGTGAGGTTGGCTCGAGCAGTTGGCGATCAAGGATGGGGCGTCACCCCGCCCGCGAAATCCATACCAGAGCAAAGGGGGAATACGTATCAGGCTATAATGATCGGGCCGACCCAGTGTGCAATTAAATAGACTGTCCCGTGTTGTGGAATCTTGCCGGTCGTCATAAATGACCAGATCGATTTCACCTGACGGAACGGCCAGGTTCTGGGTTTGATTTTTGTTTCTTTTCCAGGCTTTGACAGAGCCTGGTTTTATTTCGCTGAAATAAACTTCGCCAAACTTCTCGAACACAGGATCATCGTTGCGAAGCATATGTAGAACGACTCCCAGTTCATCGGCGATTATTTTTAGAGGTTGAATGATAACGCCTTCTATAGTCGGGTTTTTCACGGGGCAGTCCAGGGCAACTCTTTTTCTGTGGCTCGGGACAGGTATTTTTCGATCTGTCCTCGAGTCAGGTCGGGAATGGATTGGGGCGATGAGTAATAGGTGTTATACCACTTGCCGGTGAAATTGATGGCTTCGGTGATCGAAAGAATGGCTTGCCAGTTCAAATGGTGAAGAGCTTTGTCGCAATTCAGTTTTAACAGACCCGATTCCAGTTTTTCCGTTTCTGCTTTGGATTCGATATCCCACTTGGCAGTATCCCAGTGCCGGGCAAGTTCTGCGATCAATTCTTCGACGGATTGGATAACGGTAGCGGCTGGCCCGAAATTGAAGGCCTCGTTTCTGACGGATTCGGCACCTGCCCATAAAGAGGAGCCGAGGCAAAGGTATCCGCTGATGGCTTCCAGTACATGTTGCCACGGACGGCGTGCATAAGGATTTCGGATTGTGACTCGCTCGCCCTTGGACCAGGCGCGAATGCAATCGGGGATAATGCGGTCGGATGCCCAATCGCCGCCACCGATGACGTTGCCAGCTCTTGTGGTTGCTACTGCCGGGTGACCCTGCCTGAAAAAGGATTGCATGTAACTGTGGCAAACAATTTCGGCACAGGCTTTAGAAGCGCTGTAGGGGTCGTTGCCGCCCAGCCGGTCGTTTTCGCGGTAGCCCCACACCCATTCATCGTTGCGATAACATTTGTCGCTGGTGATTATGACGGCGGCGCGAATCGAATTTTGACGGCGAATGCACTCAAGAACATTGAGCGTGCCCAGTGTGTTAGTTTCAATGGTTGAGTGCGGGTCGTCGTATGACGGGCGTGTCAATGCTTGTGCGGCAAGATGAAAAACGACATCCGGTTGCAACGATTCAAAAGTTTTTTGCAGGGCCTCTCGATCCCGAACATCCCCGATCGTGTGTGTGATTTGTGACTCCAGGTCCAGTGCCTGAAAATGGGAAGGCTGGGTGGGAATGTCGATAGAATAACCCGCCACTTCAGCGCCAAGATCCAAAAGCCACTGGCAAAGCCATGACCCTTTAAATCCTGTATGTCCTGTTACCAGAACACGCCGACCTGAGTAAATTCCAGAAAATGCCATTACTTGTCCTCCCATATTTTCCAGGGCGCACTGCCCTCGATCCATTGATGGCTCAGGAAATTACGATCTCGAACGGTGTCCATGCATTGCCAGAACCCGGCATGACGAAATGCCATCAGTTGTTTGTTCTTTGCGAGACCTTCTAGAGGGGCGCCTTCCAATACAGTTTCATCTCCATGCAGGTAATCAAATATCTCAGGCTCAAAAACGAAGAATCCGCCATTGATCCACCCTTCACCTGTTTGAGGTTTCTCATGAAAGCGGGTGACCATTTCACCATCAAACTGCATGGTTCCAAAACGGGCAGGTGGGCGCACGGCCGTGATCGTGGCCAGTTTCCCGTGTTTTTTATGAAATCCCAGCAAGGCACGGATGTCTACATCCGTGACGCCGTCACCGTAGGTTAGCATGAACGTTCCTTCAGGTCGCAAAATAGATTTAAGACGGTGAAGGCGACCACCTGTCATGGTGCTTGGCCCTGTGTCAATCATGCGAACGGTCCAATCTTCCTGGTCACCATTGGAGCAGCCGATTTGTCCTCCGGCCAGTTCGATCGTGATGTCACTGGTGCGGTGGTAATAGTTTACGAAGTAATCTTTGATCACCTCACCTTTGTACCCAAGGGGCAGAGTAAAATCCTTGAAGCCATAGTGGTCGTAAATTTTCATAATGTGCCAGAGAATGGGAAATTCGCCGATCTCAACCATCGGCTTGGGGCGCAGTTCGGTTTCTTCGGCCAGTCGTGTTCCCATTCCACCGCAGAGAATTACTGTTTTCATAGCTTTTTTAGTTTATGGCGTGTTTTAGTGGTCAAGCGTTTATAAAATCGGTAACAACTCTGCAAACCTGTTCAACATTGTCATCGGTAAGGCCTGGGTGCAGGGGCAGGGACACCAGCTCTTTATAAAGTTGTTCGCAAACAGGCAGGCTCTCTCTGCCGCCACCGTAGAAACTTAATAGATGGTTTGGCTTGTAATGGATGCCAGTCTGGATTCCATGACTCTCAAGAGCCAGTCGCAGACCGTCGCGCTTTCGACCGAGAATGCGTACCGGCTGGATATGGGGAACGATCGGCCCCAACTCTGTTTCCAGTAGCTGGACTCCAGGAGCATTCTCCAAATATTTTCTATATAGTTTTGCCAGTTCAATGCGACGCGGGGAAAATTCTCGCGGTAGTCGCTTTAGCTGAACTCTTCCTATAGCGGCAAAAAGGTTGCTCATGTGATATCGATACCCTTGATCGGTGACATCGAATTCCCAGCTTCGATCCTGGGTCAATCTTTTTTCGGTGTCCTTTTCTACGCCGAGTAGACGCGAGTCTCTGATGCGCCGAGCGACCTCAGGATCTTCGGTAATAACTGCGCCGCCTTCACCGCTGGTAATATTTTTGATTCCGTCAAAACTGAAACAGACAATGTCTCCGAATGAACCGATTTTTTTTCCTTTATAGGTACAACCGAAAGCGTGGGCCGCATCTTCGATAACGCGTAGTTTGTGTTTTTTGGCGAACGCATAAGTTTTATCAAGATCGCCGGGGTTACTGGCATAGTGAACTGGCATGATAGCGCGTGTCTTTTGAGTCAGACGATTTTCAGCGTCACGGAGGTCTATGGTTATGGTTTCCAGGTTAACATCGCAGGAAACGGGATTGGCCTTTGTGGCCGAGATTGCCTGATATGAAGCAACGAAGGTTAAAGATTGAACAAGAACTTCGTCCTCTGGCTCGGTGACGGCCTGAACCGCCAGCTGAAGAGCCGCAGTGCCCGAACTCAAACAAATGACCCATTCCTTTGGCACACCTAGAAAGGAAGCAATTTCTTCCTCGAAGTTGCCAACATGGGTTCCCATTCCGAGATAGCCGTCATTGAGCACGACCTCGGTGAGGGCGGCGGCTTCCTGATTGCCTACGATTGATTGCGACAATCTCATTAATGGTGTTGTTGTTTTCTGGATGGCCAATCCAGTCTCCCTATTAGGCGTGTGTTTCAATCGAAGCATTTTTGCCACTCGAATTGTTTTTCTATTGTAACTTTTTGGGGGGGGTAAGTCCAATGAAAGTACGCGCCCTGCCTTGCTTGAAACAGGAGCGATGGCAACAGTATTTATAGTTGAAGCGGTTTGATTCACAGGACCAAGACGCAACTTCCCTGCATGCAAACTTTAGAAAACAGTGAGGAATACTTCGGGGTTTTTTCGTGGGTAAAAATATGTTTTTTAGAAATTCATTGAGCTTGAGAAGGTGCTTTGTTGGGGGAGCCCGCAAAGGGTAGTGCCATGATGAAATAAAGAACCATGGCTACTTCCGAGTCATAAAGATTTGACTCAAAGCATCCTCCTGCCAGAAAAGCGAGTACTGCGGCGGCACTCCCGAAGACGGCCCAATTTTCAGGAGGATCTCTTTCCCGGTCAACCGCCTTATGGTACAAAAGGCGAAAAAAACAAAACCATATTCCCAGCCATGCAGTTAAGCCTAATATTCCGGTGTCAACAGCAAGCTGGATGAAATTGTTATGCATTCCCCGAAG
>JABJCF010000319.1 GCA_018665625.1 Nitrospina sp.
CTCCCGCCTCCACCATTTTTTGTTAGCAAATGCGCGAATCGTAAAAAGAACTACGGAGAATTACCAAAAACGGGGTACTTTGCGCCTCACTTTTCTAGCAATACCCAGGCGTCCTCGTAGCGTTGAAACTTGGAATCTTCCCCATTGTAGATTTTGAGGCTCATTACGGTAACTCACTCAAACGGGAGAACCCCGAGCAGACGGCCGTCGAGGGGACAGCAAATAAAGAAAAGGTCGACCCAAAGGGGTAATGCCCCTTGCAAACGGCGCAACCACGCAGGTGGCATACTGGTACCCTCGCTAAATGGAAACTGCTGGGCTGTATGGTCATCGGCTAAAGTATCGCGAACGTCTGCCAGAGAAAAACGGATCCACTCTCTACCTTAAGCCCGACGTGTACCCGTGCAGAATTCAGGCCAAAACCATTGGCGCACAATGATAAATTAAAACAAGCAACGTCGAATGAGATTCTGCTGTGCCAGATTAGTTCTTGATAATTAAATTTTTCAGCACATTATTTATTAATATCGACCTCAAGTGTTGGATCTTGAGAAGATTTGAATTTGAGAATTAATTTGCTAATTTTAAAGTCTTATAAAAATTAAGCTTCTTAAAATGTTAGTTCAACTTGATGAATTTATTTAATTTTATTTTACTGATTCGTAGTCTTTTTCGCACTGATCCAGTTGACATAAAGCGCATACAGGGCATGGGCCTATTAACAGTAAAACTTTGCCAACTACTCGCCTTGAGACCTGATATTCTTGCTACTGAAAAATGCACCCAACTACAAAAACTTTTTCAGAATGGAGAGCATTTACGCCCTGAGGGCACAAAAAGTTTGCTTCAAAAAGTCTCTCCAAGAGGATTTCTCAAAAATTTCACATCACTGGATATGCACCCGATAGCTAGCGCTAGCATTGGCCAAGTTCATGCAGGTCGACTAAATAACGGTGATGAGGTCGTAATAAAAATAATAAAGAATGACTACATAAGAACATTCCAAAGGGATTTAAGAAGAATGAGGAGATGGATTAAAATCGGGCTATTGGTTTACCCTCCTCTCCGACGGGTTGGTAACCCAATGGGCCTTCTCGATCATATTGAGGATTACACGATGAGAGAACTCGATTTACGAAACGAAATAATGGGTTGCGCCATTCTGGAAAAATCACTCAAGATTTTGAATGACAGTGGCTTTGTCATATCCAAGCTGAGTTTCCCTAAGATGTACCCAGATCTCTCCAATTCAAATATTTTAGTGATGGAGAAAATAAACGCACCTACCCTCCAGACTCATCTGGAACAAGAAACATTTTCCTGGAAGGATATGCTGGAACTATTCCGTATCCACGGGGCGTTTATGTTTGGATTAGGGAGATTTCATGGAGACCTTCACCCTGGAAATTCCATGCTCGCCAAGAATGGCATGTTTACTTTTATTGACAATGGAGCAATTTGCGAGTCACCTATAAATGTAAGGGAAAGCTTGTTCTACTTCTTTTATTTCTTGGCAAATGGAAAATTGGAAGACGCCTACAGATCTCTGCTGGGTATGGCAAAAAAAGAACCGGATGAGCAAACAAAAAAAGAATACTTCGAGGCTATGCACAAACTTTACAACGGTTTCAGTGGCAAAAGCGTAAGTGAAATTTCACTGACCACACAAATGATGAAGACAGTCAAAACTGCAGTGTTAGCTGGCTGTGAATTTGGCGAGGAATCATTTCCGATAATCCGTTCACTTATGTATATGGACGGCATGGTCCTAAAAGGGCATCCAACGGTAGATCTAATCAGTTCAATGAAACCGTATCTCGAAGAATTTACAAATATAGTTGAGTTAAACTTTGACGTTAATGACCTAAAAAATGAAAGCCCAAAATCAAATATACCAGCTTAGTTTTGAGACGATCTATTTTTTCGTTAACAGTATCAATATTCCGAATAAATAGTCGACGCTGAAGAATCTGATTGAGTTAACAAAGACAGGGGCGAGGAGGGGGAAAGAGGTGTCTCAAATTGCAAG
>JABJCF010000320.1 GCA_018665625.1 Nitrospina sp.
GATATTCTTTTTTGTAATGAGGTGGAAGCCCAGGCGATGACAGGTGAGGATGATTCTCTGGCGGCGTTTAAAAAATTGCAGGCGATGGTCGATACTGTGTTTTTAACATTGGGTTCTAAAGGTTCTCTTGTTGGTAAAAGCGGTAGTGAGCCTGTGCAAGTAAAAACCTTTCCGGTCACAGCGGTTGATACTACAGGTGCTGGAGACCTTTTTGCCGCTGGTGCTCTATATGGAGTGTTGGGAAATCATTCTTTGGAAGAATCAGCTATCATTGGCTCTTATTGTGCCGCGCAAGTGGTGTCTCATCTGGGAGGGCGACTTCCGCTTCATTCTCACACCGATGCTACAAAAATTCTCTCGGAATATAAAAAACTATATCCCAATGGAGGCGCATGATGAATCGATATATTGTTTTTATTTTGGCCACATTAATATTTCCGTTGTGGACAGGTTGTGCTTCGGTAGGAAAAGATTTTGATAGTGGGAAAGTTAAGGACATTCAAAATAATGTTACTACTCAGGTGGAGATTGTCGATTGGTTTGGTGTTCCTTTCAAAGAAGGAAGTGAAAATGGATATGCCATGTGGACCTACCAGATTGATAAATGGAAGGCCGTGGGTGAGGTGGAATCGAAAGGCCTCGTGATTCTTTTCGACGATAACCATAAAGTCAAAGCCTACCGTTACGAATCCAACTACTAGCCACTAGGCGTGGTGGGGCCAACTACTAGCGGCGAGCCGCCGCTGGCATTAAGTCTATTCTCGTAAAGCTAAAATTGATTGTTGAGCTTTTTACTTTAGGTTCCTCCCTGTTTTTCTGTGATAAATTTATAAAATATGCGAAAAATTTCTCTCATTGTCTACGACTTCGATGGCACTCTGGTCGATACGCTCTTCGATATTGCTGATTCTGTCAATCTTGCCTTGGTTGATTTGAGCCTTTCGCAATTACCTCGTGAAACCATCCGAAAATATGTTGGTAAAGGTGTCGAACGTTTGATGACACAAACTTTGGATGGAACTGGATTCAAAGATATCCCTCAAGCGGTGGATCTATTTAAAAAACATTATTCTAAAAACCTGGTCAACCACACTGATTTTTATCCACACGGCAGGGAAATTCTCGATCATTTTAAAAATAAAAAGCAGGCGATCTGTTCCAACAAACCGGAAGGTTTCGTGCGCCAAATTCTGCAGTCATTGAATGCCCTGCAATCATTTGATGTCATTATTGGCGGCGATAGTGTGAAATCTAAAAAACCCGATCCCGAAGGCCTGAACCTTATTTTAAAACAGTCAGGTGTGTCGCCGGAGGATGCCGTTTTGATTGGCGACAGTCCTGTAGATATAGAGACAGGAAACCGGGCAGGAGTCCACACCTGCGTTGTGAATTATGGGTTGGGTTTTGCGGATGAAATAGCCGCCGCAGGGCCAGATTGCTCTATCGACTGTCTCTCTGAGCTAAAAGATATTTTTCATTAGCGGGGAGGTACATCCTGTCCCAAACAGGTCAATTTCCAACTTTTACCTACCTGTTTACTCCCTCTGGCGGTAGCCAGTTGACTTTATATCAGGTAGTTCCTACAATGCCTCCTTTCTATGGAACCCAAAGACATTAAAAACATTTATCTTATCGCCATTTGTGGCACAGGTATGGCTGCACTTGCCGGATTGCTCAAAAAGGCCGGGCATCATGTTACCGGGTCGGATGCGAATATTTATCCGCCCATGAGCACCCTCCTGAAGGATGCAGGCATTGAAATTTTTCCTGGTTATAAAAAGGAAAACATTTCTAAGGATATCGATCTGGTGATTGTCGGCAATGCTGTTTCTAAAACCAATGAAGAGGTGCAGGCGGTTTTAGAAGCGGACATTTCGTATACTTCGTTTCCCGCAGCTCTTTCCCAGTTTTTTCTGGAAGGCAGAAATTCTCTTGTCGTGACAGGGACTCATGGCAAAACGACTACAACTTCTTTATTGAGTTGGGTCCTTGAGTCTGCGAATAGAAAACCCGGGTTTATGGTTGGCGGCTGGTTGAAAAATTTTGATACCAACCATCAGGTTCCTCTGGGTGAATTTTTTGTGACGGAAGGGGATGAATATGACAGCGCATTTTTTGATAAAGGCCCGAAATTCCTTCATTATCGACCCGATGCCTCCATATTAACCAGCATTGAATTTGATCACGCTGATATTTTTAATGATTTAGATCAGATCAAAAAAGTATTCCGAGATTACGTTAAGCTAATTGAGCCCGACGGGGTTATTCTGGTTAAATCGGATGATAATAATATTCGCGATGTTATGAAATCGGCTTCATGTAAAATTGAAACCTATGGTTTTCAGAAGGATGCCGATTGGCGGATCGAAAGTTATCGATTCGAGAAAGGATTCGGTCATTTTTCCTTGTCGTTTAAAAATGAACCTCGTGGCGATTTTGAATTGGCGATGATCGGTCGACATAATGTGGAAAATGCCGCCGCAGTTGCAGGGCTCTGTTTCAATCTTGGCCTTACAACAGATGAAATAAATACTGCGTTCAAAACTTTCAAAGGAATCAAGCGCAGACAGGAAATTGTCGGGGAGAAAAAGGGTGTGACGGTCATTGATGATTTTGCACATCACCCTACAGCTATTAGCTTGACGATTGATGCGGTCAAAGAGGCCTATCCCGAACAGCGGATTTGGGCGGTTTTTGAACCCAGGTCAGCGACGGCTAGGCGAAAAGTTTTTGAAGAATCTTTTCCAAAAAGTTTTTTAAAAGCCAATCGAGTGGTTTTTGCTGAACCGTTCGCGCCAGAAAAAATAAAGCAAGATGAACGTCTTGATGTGAAGGCCGTGGTGGCTACAATTTGTGATTTAGAGGGGACGGCTGATTATATTCCCCAGGTAGATGATATAGTAGAGTTCATAATCAAAAACTCAAATCCAGGGGATGTAGTTCTTGTCATGTCGTCTGGAGGCTTTGGTGGAATCCACCAGAAAATATTAGAGGGTTTATAGATCCCTATGGAATTCGGCCGGTCTAAAAATTAAATGGATAAGAAATATTACGGACAAATAAAGTTAGGTCTGATCCAGAGAGGTTTGACCATTCCAACACTTTTGCAGGGGCTGTCAGAAGTATCACGAGGATTATGTTCTGCGGAGCCTGGTGAAGAGGTGACCTTGGCGCTTGCTGAAGACTTTATTGTTAAAACCACACTGAACCCTCCTGAAAAAGATGGCCCGAAAATAATATCCCAACAAGACAGGCTTCGATTATATATGGAGGAAGGTGAAACGGATGTAAGTATTATTCCTGTTCCCGAATTCCTCAAGCAACAACTAAAAAGGCGCACTCCAGTTTCAGAAAATATTTGTCTTGATGGATATTGCTTCAATGTTTTTCTTCGGGCGATAGGGAGAGGAAAAAAGTTGAGCATGCCCATTGAAGCCATCCTTTCGGTTATCCAGGCCGCATTTGAAGAAGGTGCGGCAGACCTGGTTCAATTGAATATGGATTACAGTAATGATGATGACAGAGGGTTTCAGAGATTAGCGCCGTTAGTAGAAGCTATTAAAAAGCGCTTCAATACTTTTGTGGCTTTAAAAGGATTTCCTCCGTTAGATAAAAACACAATCGATCATGTTTATGCATCGGGGTTTGACATCGTAAATTTTCCGCTGGGTGGATTTTATGGAACTGTAAAGTCAAAAAAGATTATGGGTGCGGAAAAAATTTATGAGGCCTTGGAATATGCATCAAGTGTGTTTTCTCCCGGAACTGTTTGGACGGACTTAAACCTGAGTCCTGGTTCTCAAGATCGACTTAAAGAAGGAATCGATCGGTTGACCGATTCGGGAATCATTCCGTTGATTTTATTGCAGCGCGATAGTGTGACAGAAACTTCGAGCTATCCCAATTTGGTAGAACTTGCGGAACATATGGATCAGGGCATTCAACGCAATGGTTTACCTCTCAAATGGTTGTATCCCGCCTGTCGGTTTTTGAGTCCTCTCGACACCCGGTTTTTCACGGAAGATTCTTTAAAGGCAAGGCTTGCTGTTACTCCTGTTTATCGTTCAGGGCTTGGCAAAAGAACGTCAGCAGGGTTTGCCGCTATCCGTCGAAAATTGCGGATTCGCAATGTGAGTGATTCTTTTGAATCTGCTGGGTTATAGCCATCCTGGAAAATTTGAAATATTTCCTGCTATCAGGCGACCAACAACTATAGAGTGATGATTTCCAACTTTTACTGGCACAAGTAAAAGCCCTTTGTTAGGCTGCAACCATGGATGATAAAGTAAAAATTCAGGCAAAAATTCCCGAAGTTCCTCTCAAAGAACTCGAGACATTGTGGCTGCAAGTGGGTGGCACACTTTGTAACCTGGAATGCACTCATTGCTTTATCAGCTGTGGGCCAAAGAATGAAACCATCGCAATGATGACCCTCGTGCAGGTGAAGGAAAGATTGCGAGAGTCCCGTGAGTTGGGAGTGAAGGATTACTATATAACGGGTGGGGAAGTTTTTATTAATCCAGAAATTTTTGAAATTCTTGAGGCCATTTTAAGTTACGGCCCTCTCGATGTGCTAACAAATGGAACACAAATCACCGCCGAAAAAGCGCATAGGTTAAAAGCCCTGCAAGAAGCATCTAAAAACCCTGTTCGATTTCGAGTTAGCATGGAGCATTTTGACGAAGCTAAGAACGATGAAATCAGAGGAAAAAATGCTTATAGCAAGGCTATCGCTGGAATAGTATGCCTTGCTGAGGCAGGGTTCTCTCCCATACTTACCGTGACGCGAACCTGGGAAGAAGAACTCGATTCGAAAATGGAATCAGAGTTCATAGAGTTTCTCCGCGAAAATGGAGTTCAACAACCACAATTAAAAATCCTTCCGGGGTTTTTATTGGGTCAGTTGGCTGAAAATGAGCGAAATTATTCTCAAGAAGAATATGTAACAGAAAAGTGTTTTGATGATTTTGATATCACTCAATTGCAATGTGCGACTTCTCGAATGGCCACGGGCGATGGAGTTTATGTTTGTCCGATTTTGGTCGATAACTCTGCTGCAAGAATGGGTGATACAATTGGTCAGACCATTCGACCGTTTCCTTTATCCCATTCTGCCTGCTACACTTGCCGAGTGACAGGGATGACCTGTAAATCCTCCTCCTAAAAGAAGGTAGATTATGGCCTTATTACATTCCATGATGGTGCCATTGGGGACCGCTGCGATTGATTTTAATTTGCCCGGGGTGGATGGCAAGACGTATTCTCTCGGCAGTTTTTCAGAAGACCGAGTGTTGGTAATTATATTTATGTGCAATCATTGCCCGTATGTTAAAGCCGTTATGCAAAGGCTGATTGAGTTGCAAGAAGAAGGGCTAAGCAAGGGTGTTCGATTCGTGGGTATTAATTGTAACGATGCAGAAAAATATCCGGATGATTCTTTTGAAAGTATGAAAAGTGTTGCGAATGAATGGCGTATGAATTTCCCCTATTTATTCGATGAGTCGCAAACAGTAGCAAGGAAGTACGATGCTGTGTGCACACCCGATATTTATGTTTATGGTAGTGAGAGAAAGTTGCTTTATCGAGGGCGGATCGATGATAACTGGGGAAACCAAGAACAGGTCACGCAACGCGATTTGAAAAAGGCTATCGAATGTATTCTTACCAATCAGGATATTTCCATGGAGCAAATTCCATCAATGGGATGTTCTATAAAATGGAAAGTATCTTGAAGGAGATTGAATGGAAGCTTTAAAAAAATGGTTGTTCATATTTGCCGCAGTTGTGTTTCTCGGTTCGATGTTTGCCGACAAAATTCTTTCTTTTTATATTGACTGGTTGTGGTTTGGAAGCCATGGCATAACCTCAGTGCTTTGGACCGTTTTGATTTCCCAATTTGGATTGGGGTTTCTGATCGGTATTTTGTTTTTTGCGGCAACATACGGTGTTTTGATGCGAGTGTTCAAAAAAACATCGCATCTTCCCATATTGTTATCCGATCAGGTCCGGCGTGAAGTCCCCTTGCTGGACATCATGGCAGAAAACCTCAAGCTACTTATCGTTGCCGCACCCCTGGTTCTAGCGGTTATGACCGGGTTGGTCATGGCTCAGCAATGGGAAATCGTTCTTCAATATCTAAATGCTTCTTCTTTTGGTCAAGTGGATCCCATATTTGGGAAAGATGTGTCCTTCTATATTTTTACCCTGCCATTCTGGTTGATGATTAAATCGTTAATTTGGGAAACCATGATAGTGATTACTATCGGGGTAGGATTGATTTACTTTTTCAAGCGCTTTGTCTATGTCAGCCCTACGGGTGTTGTTCTTCTTCCTGAAGCAAGAAGAACTCTTTCAGGGTTGGCAGGTTGTTTTTTTATTCTTCTTGCCAGTGAGTTTTATCTCCAGCGCTATGAACTACTAACAAAAGGGAATACTTTAATAGCAGGTATAGGGTTTTCAGATGACTATGGATCGATTCCCATCCTATACATTTTGATGCTTGTTTCATTTATCGGTGCGGTGGTTTCTTTTTTTGGTCTCATTAGACCGGGTATGAAAAAAATCCTTATCTCTGTGGTTGCTCTGGTAGTAGTTTATTTTGTGGGAAATGTTTATCCAAAAATACTACAGAAATTTGTGGTAGCCCCAAACGAGTTAATAAAGGAAGAGCCCTATATAGAACGCACTATTGCAGGAACGTTGAATGCTTTTGGGCTTAGTGAAACGAAAGCTCACGGGCTTTCCGGTTCCGAATCATTGACCGCAGAAAGTATTCGCGAGAATGGCCCCACAATTGAAAATATTCGATTGTGGGATCAGGAGCCGCTTCTGGATACGCTGGGCCAGATTCAGGAGATACGTACTTACTACCAGTTCGAATCTGTTGACAATGACCGCTATTACATAAACGGGAAATATCGTCAGACCTTATTGTCTCCGAGGGAATTAAAGTCCTCCAACCTGCCCAACCGAACCTGGATTAATGAACACCTGACCTTCACTCATGGTTATGGTGTTTCGCTTAGCCCGGTCAATCAGGTGACCCCTGAGGGGTTGCCAGTACTCTTTATTAAAGATATTCCTCCTCAATCAAATGTAGATTTGAAAGTCGAACAACCCGAGATGTATTTTGGCGAATTGGCTAATGATCATGTTTTTGTAAACACAGGAACAAAGGAGTTCGATTATCCAGAGGGCGAAAAAAATGTTTATAAAAATTATGCAGGTAAAGGTGGTTTTCCGGTAGGGTCTTTTCTAAATAAGCTGGTTCTCGCGGCACGGTTTAAAACCCTTAAAATTCTATTTTCAGATGACATAGAAATTGAAAGCCGGGTTTTGATGTACCGCAACATCACAGAGCGGGTCCAAAAAGTTGCGCCTTTCCTGAGGTTGGACAATGACCCTTATCTGGTGATTTCTGAAGGCCGTTTGATATGGCTTTACGATGCTTATACGGTTAGCAATCGATATCCTTACTCGCAACAGATACCGAGATTTGGAAACTACGTGCGAAACTCAGTCAAAATCTCTATTGATGCTTATGATGGCTCGATGAATTTTTATATTTCAGATCAATCGGATCCAATAATTAAAACTTATCAAAATATTTTCCCAGAATTGTTCCAGGACTTATCAGAAATGTCGGAGGACTTGCGAAGTCATATTCGATATCCTTCCGACTTGTTTTCGATCCAGACTTTTATCTACGCGACCTACCATATGGAACGTCCACAAGTTTTTTATAATAAGGAAGATCAGTGGGAAATTCCTGAAATAGATGGTCGTGTCATGCAACCTTATTACACGATTATGAAGCTTCCTGGAGAGGAAAAGGAAGAATACATCCTCATGGTTCCATTCACTCCGCGAGGCAAGAGCAATTTGTCGGCATGGATGGTGGCCCGCAGTGATGGTGAGAATTATGGCAAACTAGATGTTTATAAGTTTCCAAAACAGAAATTAGTTTACGGCCCTAGTCAAATCGTTGCACGTATCAATCAGGATGCGGAAATATCACGACAGATTTCATTGTGGGATCAACGAGGATCGAGTGTTATTCAGGGAACCTTGCTTGTAATACCCATCGAAGAGTCTCTGGTTTACGTCCGGCCTCTTTACCTGAAAGCCGATGCAGGAAAAATTCCGGAGTTGAAACGGGTCATCGTTGGATATGAAGACAACATTGCTATGGAGCGAACACTGGATGAAGCTTTAATGAAAATTTTCCCAGGTCTTTCTGGCATTTCGCCCAGCATACCTGAGGAACTCCAGAGCGTGGACTCGGGTTCAACAATAGCGAGAGAAGAAAGAAACCTTATCTTAAGCCGAACCGATTATGAAAAAATTCAAAGTTTTTACAAAAAAGTTGTAGAGTCTCAAGGCAAACTCGATCAATCTTTAAGTAGCTATAAAAAAGAGCTGGAGGCTTTGGGGCAGGTTTTGCAGGAGGTTCCGGTTTCTCTTCAACCGATGAAACCATCGGGGGAGTGAGTGTTATTTTGAGAACAGGTCCAATTGTTGTGTAGAGGCAAGGTGGTCGATTACAGGCACAGGGTAGTTGCCATCAAAACAGGCAGAGCAGAATTTATTCTCACCATTTTGTAAAACTTCCAGCATTTTTTTAATACTCAGATAGCACAGGGAGTTTGCCCCCAGATATTTCCGCGTCTCTTCAAGGGTATTTTTGTGGGCAATCAGTTCTTCTTTGTTGGGGGTATCGATTCCATAAAAGCAGGAATGTAAAATAGGAGGCGAAGATATTCTTAGATGAACTTCTTTAGCCCCAGCCTCAAGCAGCATTTTAACTATTTTGCGACTGGTGGTTCCACGGACAATGGAATCATCAATAATGGCCAGCCGTTTTCCGGCAATAAGATTCTTTACGGCGTTTAGTTTTAGCCGCACTCCGAAGTTCCTAATCTGGGATTGAGGTTCAATAAAAGTCCGACCTACATAATGATTGCGGATCAGTCCCATTTCAAAAGGGATGTTGCTTTCTTCGGCAAAACCCATTGCCGATACCACTCCTGAGTCGGGTACTGGAACAATCAGGTCTACATCAGCAGGGCTTTCTTGTGCCATAGCCCGGCCCATCGCTTTTCGTGCTGAATATACATGCTCGCCGAAAAGATAACTGTCGGGACGTGCGAAATAGATATGTTCAAAGACGCAGTGTTTTGATTCAACTTTCTTAAAAGGAAAAAAGGACTGGATTCCGTCTTCATTGATGAGAATCAATTCGCCAGGTTCCACTTCGCGAATGAACTCAGCTTCGATGAGGTCCATCACACAGGTTTCTGAGGCAATAATATAGGCGCCGTCCAATTTCCCAAGACAAAGAGGCCTGAATCCGTGTGGATCACGTGCTGCCAGCAATTCGGTTTCTGTCATCAGGACTAATGAATAAGCACCACTTACCTGCCGTAAAGCTTCTGCGGCTCGATCTACGAAACTCTCACTTTTAGCCTGCGCCATCAAGTGGACAATGACTTCGCTGTCGTTGGTAGACTGAAAGATAGCTCCCTGGCTGCCCAATTCTTTTCGGATGGTTTCAGCATTGACCAGATTGCCATTGTGCGCCAATGCCAGAGAGCCTGCGGCGTAGTTGATCATGCAGGGTTGTGCGTTTACCAACTCACTTTTCCCCGCAGTGGAATATCGATTGTGACCGATGGCAAGAGGACCGGGAAGTTTCAGCAGCCGACCGGGATCAAATATGTCTGCTACCAGACCCATTCCCAACTCCAGATGCATTTTTGAATGGGTGCTGGCAACAATGCCGGCACTTTCCTGACCTCGGTGTTGAAGAGCGTAAAGTCCCAAGTACACCAGATTAGCTGCTTCCGGGTGACCGTAAACTCCTACTACTCCACATTCTTCATGTAGTTTGTCCAGCATAGCGTCCTAAAGAGGTTTTCCAGATTTCTTTTACTGTACCAATGTCCTGCTTAATGTATTCCTTGCCATTGATGCTGGCCGTGAATTGCGATCCCCCGGTTTTTCCTATTAAAGAAAAATCGACGGGATAGGATAAAGCTATGTCTTCAATTTGATCCGTTAAATCTTCCGGAAAAGAGATAACGATTCGAGAATGAGATTCGCCAAATAAAAGAGCGTCCCCACGAATGGTTGATTCCAGTTTCAGTGTTGCTCCTATTATTTCTTCTGAGGAAGAAAAACAGGATTCTGCAACAGCGATAGCCAAGCCTCCTTCAGAACAATCGTGAGCCGATTGAATGAGTCCCTTTTGTATTAATTCCCGACAGAATTCCTGAACTTGCTTTTCATGCTTTCGATCCAGTACCGGAGGTTTACCCTCGTTCTTATCAAACAAAACTTTCAGGTATTCGCTGCCACCCAACTCTTCCATAGTAAAGCCAATGAGCCCGATGCAATGACCGGATTTTTTAAATCCCTGTGTCATTACTTTTGTCAGATCTTCAATCAGACCCACAACTGCAACTGTGGGGGTAGGGAATATTGCTTCTCCTTTGGTTTCATTATAGAGGCTGACGTTTCCACTGACTACAGGAATGTCAAAATAAAGACAGGCATCCCCGATTCCCTGTACGGCCTGTTCGAATTGCCACATGATTTCCGGTTTTTCAGGATTTCCAAAATTAAGACAATTGGTTAAGCCAATGGGAGTGGCACCAGAACATGTCAGATTACGACAACTCTCAGCCACTGCAATAGCGGCTCCTTCATAGGGATCGAGGTAGCAAAAGCGGCTATTGCAATCCACAGATATGGCCACGGCTTTTTCAGTGTCCTTGATACGCAAAACCGCCGCATCTGAACCGGGTAAAACCAGCGTGTTGAGACGCACCATATGATCATATTGTTGATAGACCCATTCTTTACTGGCGATGTTGGGGCAAGCCAATAATTTTGTAAACGCTTTGTCGCCTCGTGCGGGTTCCGGCAATTCGGTCAAATTCAGCTGCCCAACCTTATCGAGGTACTCGGGGCGTTGTGTTTCTCGTTTCAGATCCAAAGCGCCATCGACAACGGGAAAGGTGGGCAGGTTGACCACTTCTTTGCCTTCAAATTCGATGCGGACTCCTGTTTCCTCAATGACCTCCCCGATGATTGCAGCATCAAGACCCCATTTTTCCAGAATGGCAATGGCTTTCTCTTCATTTCCGGGTTCAATCACAAACAACATTCTTTCTTGTGATTCAGAAAGCAGGATTTCGTAGGGAGTCATTCCCTCTTCTCTCAATGGAACTTTCGATAAATCCATTCTCACACCCGCTTGCGAGCGGTGCGCCATTTCAAATGAAGATGAGGTGAGCCCTGCAGCTCCCATATCTTGAACGCCCACGACCCAGTCGAACTCCATTATTTCAAGGCAAGCTTCGATTAACAATTTTTCAGTGAAAGGATCGCCCACCTGCACCGTAGGTCTTTTGTCTTCGGTTGTGTCATCAAATTCAGAAGAAGCTAGAAGGCTGGCACCATGAATTCCATCGCGCCCGGTTTTAGAGCCGACATACAAAATGCGGTTGCCCACTCCACCGGCTTTGGCAAGAAAGATGCCGTCTGATTTTGCCAGCCCCAGACAAAAGGCATTGACGAGAATATTTCCGTTGTAGCAAGAGTCGAAATAAACTTCTCCACCTACCGTCGGTACGCCAGTGCAGTTTCCATAACTGGAAATACCATCGACTACCCCGTTCAATAAAAATCGTGTACGCGGTTCCTCCAGATCACCGAAGCGCAGAGAATCCAGCAAGGCAATGGGTCGTGCGCCCATTGTAAAAACGTCACGCATGATTCCACCCACCCCCGTTGCCGCGCCTTGGTGCGGTTCGATGAATGAGGGATGGTTATGGCTTTCAATCTTAAAAACCACGGCGAGCCCATCACCAATATCTATGACTCCGGCATTTTCTCCGGGGCCTTGCAGTACGTTGGGGCCTTCAGTGGGTAGTTTCTTTAAAAACGGGCGAGAACTTTTGTAACTGCAATGCTCGCTCCACATCACTGAGAAAATACCCAGCTCGGTAAAATTTGGCTGACGTCCAATTAAATCCAGAATGCGTCGATACTCGTCACCTGTTAGGCCGTGGTCTTTAACAAGTTGTGCAGTGATTTCAGGTTCGTTTTGCATTTATATTCAGCTTTGCGCGATAAGAGATTTAAAAATGCTTTGCCCATCTGTATTGGTCCATAGGGGGTCCGAACAGCGTTCGGGATGTGGCATCATTCCCATAACATTTTTCTGCTCATTACAAATCCCGGCAACGGAACCCACAGAACCATTTGGATTGCTCGATTCGGTAATATTGCCTTTCGCATCACAATAACGAAAAAGTACTTGTCCTCTTTCTTCCATATCGCCTAAAGAGTGTGGGTCAATATAGTAGCTTCCCTGGTGGTGCGCGATAGGGATATCAAGGACTGATTTATCCTGGCATTCCTGAGTGAAAGGAGTGCTAGTGGACTCAACCCGAACGTACACATTCTTGCAAATAAATTTTCGTGTGTGATTTTGCATCAATGCGCCGGGCAAAAGGCCGGACTCGAGGAGAATTTGGAATCCATTACAAATGCCAAGAACCTTTCCACCTTTTTCGGCGAAAGGAATGACGGAGTTCATGATGGGGGAAAAGCGGGAGATAGCGCCTGCACGCAGATAATCTCCATAAGAAAATCCGCCGGGTAGAACCACCAGGTCAAAAGAGCTCAGGTCAATACTGTCCTTATGCCATAACCAATGGGTATCTTGATTTAGAATGTTTTTAAGGATGTGGTAGCAATCGTGATCGCAATTTGATCCAGGAAAAACAACTATGCCACACTTCATGTTTGACCGATTCGATTAGTGGGTTCTATTCAGTGGAGACCAGTTTGAAACGGAAGGATTCAATAACCGTATTTGCCAGGAGCCGTTCACACATTTCCCGCACTCGAATTTCCGCTTCCTCTTCAGAAACAGAGTCGAGTTTTACTTCGAGATACTTTCCAACATTTACGTCAAGTACCTCATCATAACCCAAATCGTTCAACGCATGGTGGACGGTTTTCCCCTGTGGATCAAGTACACCTTCTTTAAATGTTACATGTATTTGGGCAAGCATTTTGCGAACCTTAACACAGAAAAAGTTTGAAATCAGCAGGCTTTGTAGCAGGAATTAAAAAAAATACAAAGGTCATTTTTTGACCGACCTGAAAAATTATGATAAACAATGAGTTAGAAAGTATCGCGCATTTTTTCTTGCCGAAATTCTTTTCCCCGAATCACAAATTCCAACTATAATCCTGCTACAAATCTTGGATGTTTGAGGGTGTTTTGGGTGGCAAGTGCTTTGCGGCAATAAAATAAGGAAAATTTATGGAAAACAAATGGAAAGATTCGTCGGCACAGGCCGCGATTGAACAATACAGC
>JABJCF010000321.1 GCA_018665625.1 Nitrospina sp.
CTGCTAAAAATGCATCAACCATTTATTGAATCCTCAATAATCTCTTCAGCGGACAAGCTGAACACAATAGAAACGGCTGTTACCGCAACATCAATAGCCACACCGGTTTGAGTGAGCACGATTCCAAAAGATCTTCGAGAAGCAGTTTCCAAACCTGGAATTTCCAAATTCGCATAATTAAGAAACTCTCCACCTCCAATCATGCACAAGCCACCTACCCCCGCATAGATCAGCATCCCGACCCCATCGCCATGCAAAACATTTTTAACAAATTGACTCCGGGAAGCATCATGACCAAAAATCAAAACGGATAAGATCATCCCAGTACCTAGAATCACCCCACCCACAAAGCCTCCCCCCGGTCCGTATTGCCCAAAAAACAATACATACAAACCAAAAATCTGGACCACCGGGATGAGAAAGCGCCCTAAGGTCTGCACGATAATGCTGTCGTGTGGGCGAATCATTACGCATTTCTCCTAAGCAGCAAAGCACAGGCAATGCCCGCCGTAAAAATCACTACGGTTTCGCCCATCGTATCAAGCGATCGATAGTCCATCAGTACCGAAGTCACAACATTCAGAGTGTGGGTATCCTGATAACTCTGTTCGAGATAGGTCGGCGAAATATGAACACTCGCTGGAGAATTCGGGTCTCCAAATTCAGGCAGATCGCTTGCAGTAAAGAGCAAAAGAATTCCCAAGAGAGGAAAAACAATTAACGTTGCCAGAGAAGGAGGAGGACGCCGAAGCCGAGTGTCTTTGGGAGCAGTACCAAATAAAGTTAATAGAAACAGAACCGTGCCTAATCCTGCTCCTACGACGGCTTCCACGAAGGCGACATCCACAGCTCCGAGCCATGCCCATACCAACGCCAGAAAAAAACTATAAGAGCCCAAGAGCAGAACAGCGCTTATCAAATCCTTAACCAATATGGCGCCGGCGGCGGTAACAAGTAGAAGAATGAGTAAAGGAATTTCAAATGAAAAAATCATTGGATTTCCTTTTTCCAAGGTTTTAAATTCGACCGGAGAGCCGCACGAACCGTGGCATGTGCAATGACTGGATTTAGAATGTACAGCAAGGCCAACACCATTAAAATTTTCAACATATTTGCACCCAGCCCTTCATGCAAGGCGATTCCAACTAACATCAAAAAGGCCCCTAAGGAGTCTGTTAATGAAACGGCATGAGAACGACTATACACATCGGGCAATCGAATCACTCCAATCGCAGCCACGACCAGAAAAAATAATCCCGCTATCATAAAAACAATGGAAAGTATGTCCATACTACGAAGTTCCTTTTTGTTCCAAATATTTGACCACGGCAAGCGCACCGACTAAATTTAACAGGGCATACCCGATCGAGATATCAATAAACATATCGACTCGTTCAAAATAAATTCCAATGACTATAAGCAATATAATTGCCTTGGTGGAAATGCCATTGTGACCCAATAAACGATCAAAAATTGTGGGCCCCTGAATGACACGATACAGATACACGCCAATGAGAATAGCGAGCAACACCAAAACGCAGAAAAGAAAAGTCTTCATAAATCCGGCTCTTCGTCCTTAAAAATATCAGCAATTTTTGATTCGATCTGCTTAATTGCAACATCGTCGTTTTTACCCATCGCGTGCACAATGAGGTTATTACGGTCGACCTCTGCGGTAATCGTTCCAGGAGTTAACGTAAGGGAATTACCAAAAAGAACAACGGCTGCGTGGTGACGCAGTTTTGATTTCACAGGAATCAAATGAGGAGTAATGGGAAGCGCAGGATGCAAAATAAGCTTAGACAAATTAACGCTACTTTGAACAATTTTATAAAAAAGCCATGGAAGGTAAAGCAGGATTCTGAGCCACAAACGAAATCTCGGAACAAAAGGCGAGTGGCCAGAGTTGAGCCAGGCCACGGCGAAGGAAAAAATAATCCCCAAACCAAGATGAAGCCATTCAAAGCTGGCAGACAACAAAACCCAAAACACAAACAGCGCCAAGGCTTTAAAAAACAGGAATTCTGATGATACGGGTC
>JABJCF010000032.1 GCA_018665625.1 Nitrospina sp.
AGAGAGTGGTTTTGCCTGCACCGTTAGGACCGATCAACCCGACGACAGCTCCCCGAGGAACCGTAAATGTAAGATCGGAAAAGATTAGATCGCTGCCATAGCCTTTTGACAAGGATTCCACTTCAATAACTTGTTCGCCAAGTTGAGGGCCGGGGGCAATTTGTATTTCGAGCGTGTTGTCTTCCACATCTGTTTTTCGGGCGGACATTTTTTCATATTCGTTGATGCGGCCTTTATTGTGTTTGCGGCGTGCGCCTGGGGTTTCCCGCAACCATTGTAGTTCTTTATCTAGCCGTTTTTGTAAGGTGGAAGCTGTTTTTTCTCGACGGCGTAAAATTTCTGCTTTCTGTTCCAGCCAGGAGGAATAATTGCCTTCGAAGGGTTTGCCTTTTCCACTTTCAAGCTCAAGGATCCATTTAGTTATGTTATCTAGAAAATAACGATCGTGAGTCGAAACGATGACGTTGCCAGGAAAATTGGCCAATGTGTCCTCGAGCCATTGCACGGTTTCTGCGTCGAGATGGTTAGTGGGTTCGTCGAGTAGAAGCATATCCGGCTTTTGCAGTAAAAGTTTGCATAAAGCCACGCGACGAGCTTCACCTCCTGAAAGTGTGTCGGCCTTCTGGTTATCTTCTGGCAGAATCAGGGCATCCATAGCAACTTCTACTTGGCGGTCGAGTTCCCAGCCATCAACGGCGTCAATTTGGTCTTGCAGTCGCCCCATTTTTTCCATCGCCTTTTCCATTTCGTCATCCGACATGGGTTCGGCCATCTTGGCGCTGACTTCATTGAACTCTTCGATCAATTTTTTGATTTCGCTGAAAGCCTGCTCAACATTTTCGCGTACCGTTTTATCACCATCCAATACAGGTTCTTGAGGGAGAAAACCGATGGTAGAGCCTTTTAAAGGCGCGGCCTGTCCTTCGAATTCACTATCTTCACCCGCCATAATTTTGAGAAGAGTAGATTTTCCTGAACCGTTTTCTCCAACGATGCCAATTTTGGCTCCGTGATAAAAGCTGAGATTGATTCCATTAAGAACTTCGTTGCGTCCATACCTCTTTATGAGGCCCTGCATGGTAAAAATATATTCTCCCGACATATTTCCTCTTAGTTAAAGTTACGAATCGACGGCTTGGCTTCAAGGCGACAATTTTTCGGTCGTCATCAAAATATACTTATATCAACTTTTGTAATAGAACAAAATCGAATTGGTTATCGTAAATGATTTTAAACCTCATTTCCTGGGCTAGCCACTCGAAAGTTTTGGAAGTATAAAAAACGATGTGAGTAGGATCGCGTTTATAATACCATTCCGAGAAAATTTGTTCGCAAGGAATTTCTTTTTCGATAGGATAAAACCGAGTCATTACAGCAAGAAACCCTGAGGATGAAACGCAACTTGCAGCTTGCTGGATATCTTTCATGGGATTTTTGAAGTGCTCAAATGTTTCCGTTGATATAACCAGATCGAAAGTTTTGCTTTTAGGGAAGTCAGGAAAAAAATTCAAGTCATAAACTTCAGTTTTGATACCTTCTTGTTCCAGTAAGGCTTTTAAAACCGGTTCGTATCCACAACCAAAATCCAATGCTGTTTTTACTTGAGGACAATGTTTTTTAAGCAGAATTATTTTTTTCATAAACATTTCAACATAACCTTTACTATCAAGACTATTTTCATGCTCTCGGTATCTGCCTATTTCAGATTCAGCGGGGACATAAAATTCAGGTGGAACAAAAATCAACCCGCATAAATTACAAAGTTGGTATTGTCGATTTTCATCTGTTGTTAAAATATTTGCTTCTGTATTGCAGAGCGGACAATTCATTATTTCAGAATAGGATGGGGAGGGTGCAAACCTCCTATGATTTCCCTTGATTCTCAAGGCTTGCCCTATATAATCACAGAATTGGACTTTCGCTCATAAATAATCAATTTAAAATTTGCTTGTTGAGGTGCTCATGGTTTCGTTTGTGAATGGTAATGGATTGCGTTCTGGTTACGTGATCAAGTATAAGGGAGATTTATATCGAGTAATGACAGCGGAGCATCGCACGCCAGGAAAAGGAAAGGCATTTATGCAGGCTAAACTGCGAAAGCTGAAAGATGGCACGCAGACTGAAATAAAGTTCCGCGCAGATGAATC